>NZ_JBPLBA010000153.1:0-19193 GCF_054039375.1 Desulfomarina sp.
TCGGTTCCTATGGTTCGGCCATAAAAAGTCAATGAAAGTCCCTGTTGGCCCTGTGAGGAGTTACAATGCGCGTATGTAATTAGAATTTCAATTGCTTTTTCATGGTTTTTTGCCTACTTTCGAGGAAGGAGTTTTTTAACGTAAGGCATCTTTTAAGGATATTATGAGTATCAGACCGATTAAACCAAAACGTATTGCAGATCAGGTCTTTGAGCAGATACGGGAGCTGATTTATCGCGGGGATTTTAAACCCGGCCAGCAGATCCCGCCGGAACGGGAGCTGGCTGTATCCATGGCGGTCAGTCGCACTTCAGTCAGAAATGCCATCAACAAACTGGTTACCCTGGGACTGCTTACCCAGAAACAGGGCCAGGGAACATTTGTCTCCTCTCCGGACAGTCGGCAGGGAAATCCCCTGGTGGCGGCCATGGGGACCGATGAGGCAACCCTTGATGATCTGCTGGAGGTGAGGATGGGGCTGGAGTGTAACGCAGCTCAGCTTGCAGCCCTGAGAGCGACGGACAAGGATCTTCTGGCCATGCTGAAAAGCCTGGAGGAAATGGAAGAAGATCTGAGTACTACTGACAGAATAGGTACCGAACCGGATGTCGCCTTTCACATGGCTGTGGCTTTTGCAACCAAGAATCCTGTTCTCATCTACCTCATGAGAAATTTTTATGATTTTCTCTTTGTGGGTATAAAAAAGAATTTATCCCATATGTTCACCGACAGGAATGCCCTGGTGGATGTGCTGGAACACCATAAAGCGGTTTATCAGGCAATTCGGGAAAGAGAACCCGAGAAGGCTTTTGGGGCAATGCGGACACATATCCGCTATGTGCAGGATTATTTTCGTAATCGATAGGCGGCAGTGATTTAAGTATGTGGTTAAATATTATTCATATTGAATCGATTGCGAATATACGGTATACCACTTTAATATTACGTAACTCCTGTAACCGGCAACTGTATTGCCATTGGGAGTGTAAATCCGGTCAAAATGCACCTGTTGTTCGGCGTTATATGGTAGAATCCTCTGCCTGTTCAGAGGGTTGACATGTAAGCAATCATCCAAATGGAGGAGAATGCATGGATAGGAGAGCTTTTCTCAAAACGGCTTGTGCGGGAGCTGTCGTTGCGGGGTCTGCGATAGCAGGCGCCCCGTCGGTTCACGCTGCAAAAAAGATCCGCTGGAAAATGGTAACGACATGGCCCAAAAACTTTCCGGGCCTGGGCACCGGGGCCAATCATCTGGCAAAACTGATTACGGACATGTCCGGTGGCCGCCTGGAGGTCAAGGTATATGGTGCAGGGGAACTTGTGCCGCCGTTTGAATCATTTGATGCGGTTTCCAGGGGAACAGCTCAAATGGGACACGGTGCAGCCTACTACTGGAAAGGTAAATCTGAAGCGGCTCAGTTTTTTGCAGCGGTACCTTTTGGCCTGAATGCCCAGGAAATGGCCGGCTGGATCTATAAGGGCGGAGGTCAGGAATTATGGGATGAAGTCTATTCCGCTTTTAATCTCAAGGCATTTGCCGCCGGAAATACCGGAGTGCAGATGGGTGGATGGTTCAACAAGGAGATCAAGAGTATTGATGACTTCAAAGGGCTCAAGATGCGGATGCCCGGACTCGGCGGTGAAGTGATCAAGAGAGCCGGAGCAACACCTGTTTCTCTTCCCGGTGGAGAAATTTTCCCGTCCCTGCAGTCGGGTGCCATTGATGCCACTGAATGGGTAGGACCATATAATGACCTGGCTTTTGGTTTTTATAAAATTGCGAAATACTACTATTGGCCGGGATGGCATGAGCCGGGAACGGTTCTGGAATGCTTCGTGAACAAAGATGCATTCTACGGACTGCCGAAAGACCTGCAGGCTGTTGTAACTGCTGCCATGAAAGAGGCCTATACTGATATGCTGGCGGAATTTACAACCAAGAACAATGCTTCTCTTGTAGAGCTGGTCAAAAAGCATAATGTGGTGTTGAAGCGTTTCCCGGACGCGGTACTCAAGAAGATGGGTGAATTGAGTAAGTCCGTTGTCGAGGAAGTAGCCAATAAGGATCCGATGTCCAGGAAAGTGTATGACTCTTTCAATAAGTACAGGGCCCAGTCCATTGAATGGGCCAATATAGGAGAAGTTGGATACAGTCTGGCGCGCGCCTTGACCTTTAAAAGTTAATTGAATAGTTAACTGTTGGAAATGAAAAGGAAACTGATGCGGATTGCCGGGTCGGTTTCCTTTTCTTGTTTGTCTGACATGATAACTGGTACCTGAATCCTGCAATTGGCAAGTTAGGAGTCTTCGCTTACCTGCCGCAGATTTTTTCAGGCTCTTTTGTTCGCGATAGCTTACCTGTACGGACAAAAGAGACCGTGAAAAACCGGGTATCGGTGAGCAATTACAATAACTGTTCTCAACCCGGATTCAATATGTTTACAAAGATAGCTGACAGGATCGACGCTGTGAATAATCTCATCGGCAGAGGAGTGTCATGGTTGACACTTTTTATGGCTCTGGTGATGTTTGTTACTGTGATTTTGAGATATATTTTCAATATGGGTTGGATATGGATGCAGGAATCGGTGGTATTTATGCATGGCTTTGTTTTTATGCTGGCAGGTGGTTATACCCTGCTTGCTGAAGAACATGTTCGGATAGATATTTTTTACCGGCCCATGAGCGTGAAAAAACAGGCGATTGTGAATATTATCGGCATTCTTTTCCTGCTTTTTCCCACATGTTTTATCATATTTTTCTATGGTTTTTCTTACGTGAGTGATTCGTGGAGTGTTCTTGAAGGTTCCATGGAGGCTGGAGGATTGCCCGGTGTGTATATCCTGAAGACATCAATACTGGCTTTTCCAGTTCTTGTGGGCCTGCAGGGGATCGCGAAGCTTATTCGCGCCTTCAACACACTTACTGCCTCAGGTAGTGTTCAATAGATAATTCAAACAAGAAGACACTTATGCCTTTTGAAATATATCCATTATTGATGTTCGGGGTTGCTGTTTTCATTCTTCTGATGGGCTATCCCGTGGCTTTCAGTCTGTCCGGCACTGCTATCCTGTTCGCCCTTTTCGGTGTGCAGATGGATGTGTTTGATCTCTCTTTTTTCGGGGCCTATCCAGAGCGTATCTTCGGGATCATGAGAAATCAGACACTTATTGCGATTCCTCTCTTTATTTTCATGGGGGTAATGCTGGAGCGTTCAAAAATATCGGAAGAACTGCTTGAGACCATGGGTATGCTTTTTGGGAAAATCCGGGGCGGGCTTGGTATTTCCGTCTGTATTGTCGGGGCTCTGCTGGCAGCCTCCACCGGCATTGTCGGGGCTACTGTTGTCACCATGGGACTGATCTCACTGCCCTCCATGCTGCGGTTTAACTACTCCAATTCTCTCGCAGCCGGTATTGTTACGGCCTCCGGAACCCTTGGACAGATCATTCCGCCCAGTATTATTCTGATAATACTCGGGGACGTGATCAGTTCGGCTCATCAGCAGGCCCAGCTGGCCATGGGAAATTTTTCACCCACATCTGTCTCCGTTGGTGACCTGTTTGTCGGGGCCCTGCTGCCCGGTCTTGTCCTTGTGGGATTATATATTTGCTATATCGCGCTCATTGCCTTTCTTAAACCCGATGCCGCCCCCGCTTTACCGGACGAAGTACTGAAAAGTGGTACCGGGTATAAACTCTGGGTAAAGGTCGGCAAGGTTCTGATCCCGCCACTGTTGCTTATCATGGGAGTTCTGGGTTCCATTCTTGCCGGTCTGGCTACGCCCACGGAGGCAGCATCTGTAGGATGTGTGGGAGGAATAGTGCTGACGGCATTTAAAGGACAGTTGAATCTGAAAATTTTGAGAGAAGTCATGATAACCACCACCCATGTCAACTGCATGGTGTTTGTGATTCTGCTCGGAGCCAGTATGTTTTCCCTGGTTTTCCGTGGTTTTGAGGGTGATGTTGTCGTCCATAACATGCTCACCAGCCTGCCGGGAGGAGTTGCCAGTGCCTTCCTGGTGGTTATGCTTATCATGTTTATAATGGGATTTTTTCTTGATTTCTTTGAAATCACCTTTGTTGTTGTCCCCATTGTCGGCCCTATTCTTCTTATGATGGGACTTGACCCGATCTGGCTCGGAGTCATGATTGCCATAAATCTGCAGACATCTTTTCTGACTCCGCCATTCGGTTTTGCCCTGTTTTATCTGAGGGGTGTTGCTCCGGATTCCGTTTCCACCATGGATATCTACAGGGGAGTGGTACCGTTTATTTTTCTCCAGCTTCTGATGTTGATTATTCTCTGGTTCTGGCCGAGCCTTGCTACCTGGTTACCGGGAGTTGTTTATGGGACAGGGTGAGTGAAAGTCTCGTAATGGCCCATAGCTGCTCAGCTTTTTACGGTCTCTTTTGTCCACATGGGCAGGTTGTTGCGAGGAAGAGCCTGTAAAAAACTGCAGCGGCTGTTAAATTATTTTTTTGCCGAAAAGGGAGGTAACCAGATTGACTGCCATCTGGGCTGTTCTATTCTGAATATCGAGGATTGGATTTATTTCCATGATATCGACGGAATGGAGTTTTCCGGTATCGGCAAGGATTTCCATGATCAGCTGACCTTCCCGGTAGGTGAGCCCCCCCTGTGAAGGGGTACCGACGCCGGGAGCGTCCAGAGGATCCATGACATCCAGGTCCAGGCTGATATGGATTTTGGCCAGTTTTCTGAATTTTTTGAGTGTGCGCATGAGTACGGCACGGATACCGATTTCATCCACCTCACGCATGGTGAAAACAGTGCACCCGGAACTGCGAATGAGCTTTTTTTCCTCATGGTCCAGATCACGCAGACCGATCAGGGCAACATTGTCCGCCTTGACCTTGGGGCCCTTTCTGCCGATATCGACCAGCTCTTTCGGCCCCATCCCCAGCAATACGGCCAGGGCCATGCCATGGACGTTCCGGCTTGTTGAAGTACGGGGTGTGTTGAAATCCCCGTGGGCATCAATCCAGATCAGGCCCACATCCTCTTCATGGGTGACTCCACCTACCGTGCCGATGGAGGCAGAGTGGTCACCTCCCAGAAAGACGGGAATTTCTCCTCGTCTGATCGCTTTTTTTCCGAGTTTATATGCAGTCCTGCAGCCGTCAGCAATCAGGGGGAGGCGTTCTTCAAGGCTGGTATTGGCAAGGGCATAATGACCGGGAATAGCGATATCACCACTGTCGGCCGTTTTATAGCCAAGTGCATTCAAAGAGCCTGCCAGGTCGGCGTAACGGATGGCGCTGGGGCCCATATCGACACCCCTGTGGCTCTGGCCAAGATCCATCGGTACACCAATTATACGAATAGTTTTCTTTTTCATCCGGTTTTTGACAGGTGGTTCCAGAGATTGACTATAAAATCCTGGACATTTGTAAGTATAGCCTGGGCCTGGGCAGAGCCCCGGTTGGCCAGTTTGTCGGCGCTGAACTCGGACATATCCACCACGTAGAAACAGACCGGGCGGACTGTCCCGTCTTCGAGGATTTTGTAACCCGGTGTCATATTGCCGAAGGCGATGGAGTGGAGTTGGGTTGCCATGGTAATAACCGTGGTGGCCCTGCGGGCGTGGTAACGCATTTTATCCTGGGATTCATAGACGTTGCCGATGGTTTCGGGCAATGGCCCGTCATCTCTGATGGAGCCGGCAAGGATATAAGGGATTTTACAGGTTTCACAGGCATACATGATACCGTTGTCTATCCCCATGGTTTCAATCGCTTTGCTGATGGAACCGGCCTGACGCACCTTGTTGAGAATATCCAGATGATTGTAATGGCCCATGGGCTGGAGAACCTGGCTGTAGATATTCTGTCCGAGACCCGTGTCAAAAACAGCGGCTTCGATATCGTGCGTGGCAAGAGCGTTGCCGGCCATCAGCGCGTGACAGTAACCGTTTTCAATGAGTCCCTGCATGGCGGAACGTGAATCTTTGTCAAAGGCGACGGCAGGGCCCAGGACCCAGACGATATGACCGTAATCCCGGTCATGTTTGAGAATTTCATAGAGATTGTCATAGGAATAGGAAAAAGGGGTTTCTCTTGTGCCTCTGGATCTGAAGGCAAACTTGTCTTCATTGGCGGCAACTTCCTCAAATCCTTTTTCGTGGACAAGGATTCCTTCTTCACCGTTTTCCGTTCTGCCGACAACAACCATATCACCTTTTTTCAGGCGCCTGGCTTCAGTCACCTCAATAGTCGTGCCGTCAACCACAAACACGGCATCCATCCTCCCTTCCGGGGCAAGAATCCATTCTCCGGAATCGATTTTAATGTATTCCGGATGGTTGGATGTGGCGTGGTAGTTATCCGGGGCAATACCGTCGGCGGGTGCCGCTTCCAGTTTTGCAGGGGGACTGCCGGCAAGAGTGGTATCGGTGAAATCAGGTGGAATATAGGTAAAATCCGGTTTCATAATATACCTCGCATGGGATTGGTTTTAATTATTGTATACAATTTTATGGAGTATATGAGGAAACAGCTGAAAATGCAACTCCTGTAAAAACTTGACCATGGTAAAGAATCTGATAAGATACTGAAGAAATCGAGTTTATATCTGACTTGAATCGTAACTACTCACAGGGGTAGCAATTATATGATTTTATTACCTCTGAACTGTAATTGCTCACAGGTGCCGCAGATTGCAGGCTCTTTTGTTCGCTATAGCCTACCTATGCGGACGAAAGAGACCGTGAAAAGCTGGGGTACCTGTGAGTAATTACCTTGAATCCTGTCATTGACGATTACATCCTGTGAGCAGTTGCGATTGCAGGACTCGGGCTGCAGGGAATTTTTCACCTGGGGTATTCCATGAACCGTTCCGCCTATCTTACCACAGGTTTTGCCATAAAGGCGTTATCCCGTCTTTCAAAGGCGAATATTGTAATTCACGGGGAAGAAAATATTCCTGCCCACCCGACTATATTCGTCATCAATCATTTTACCCGTCTGGAAACCCTTCTTCTTCCCGCGTCCATTTATAACCTGACGGATGTACCGGTCTGCTCCCTTGCCGATGCTTCACTTTTCAAGGGTGGTCTGGAAAAATTCTTTGACCTGGTGGGTGTTGTGTCCACGGCGGATCCCAAAAGGGATGAACAGATTGTAAAAAGCCTGCTGACCGGAGAGGCGAACTGGATAATATTTCCCGAAGGACGGATGGTCAAGACAAAAAAAATTATCCGTAAAGGGAAGTTCATGATCGATGCCCCGGGTGGTGTCCATGAACCCCATACCGGGGCTGCGGCGCTGGCCCTGAGGGCGGAGCTGTTCCGGAAACATCTTCTTTCTCTGGCTATGGAAAATTCTCCTGAACTCCCTTCAATCCTGGAGCATCTGGATCTTGATTCAGCAGAGGATATTGCGGCTGGCGCAACCAGAATCGTACCAGTCAACCTGACCTATTACCCCATAAGGGCCATGGAGAATATTGCCTCCAGCATGGCGGAAAAACTGGTCAGGGATCTTTCAGAGAGGATGGTTGAGGAAATCATGACCGAGGGAACCATGCTGCTTTCAGGGGTTGATCTTGATATGCGCTTTGGGCCTGCAATTAAAATTGACGAGCTGCTGGATCCGGAATGGTTGAGCAAAACCAGAGAAGAAAAGCCATTGAATGGTTATGTCATTCCAGAAGAGATGAAAAAAAAGATGCGCAGAACCGCATACAATGTCATGCAGCAATACATGCATGACATTTATGCCATGACAACTGTCAACCATGAACATCTTTATGCTTCTTTTCTACGGTTATGTCCCTTTGAGAGAATAAAAGAAATGGATTTCAGGCGACGGGTTTTTTTCGCCGCCTCACTCATTCGTGACAGGGGAATTGAAAACCATGATTTTTATCTGCACAAATCCATGGAGGACAGCCAGATTCATCTTCTCACTGATGACAGATTTTCCAAATACGAGAACTTTATTCGACTGGCAGAGGAAAAGGGGGTGGTGCAGCGAAAAGACGGTTGTCTTTTTCGGGACGGCACCAAACTCTCCAGGCCTTTGAATTATCACCAGGGGAGAATTGATAATCCGATCGAGATCATGGCCAATGAGGTGGAGCCGCTGGGTCGTCTGCAGAAACTGATCCGCTCTCTTGCCTGGCAACCCGATTTCCTTCTGAAAATTCTGCTTGTGCGTTATCTGCTGGAAAAAGAGCGTCGGCGATACGGGAAGGCCTGTTCAAGCCGTACTCCCGGAGAGGGCAGCCGATTCGGATGTCTGGGAAAACCCTTCCTTCTTCCCGCATTCCGCCGGCGAAAGGGTATCGTTCTTGTCCACAGTTATCTCTCAGTGCCGGAGGAGGTGAAGATGCTTGCGCTCTGGTTGAGACGAAAAGGATACTGGGTGTATGCCCCCCGGCTCCCGGGGCATGGCACTTCTCCTGAGGACCTGGCCGCCAGAAAATATCAGGAATGGCTTGACACTGTGGAGCGCGGATATGCCATTATGGACGGAATCTGCGACCGTGTCATCGTTGGTGGAGTTGCCGTCGGCGGCAGTCTTGCCTTGAGTCTTGCTGCAGGAATAAAGGAGGTGGCCGGTGTTTTTGCTGTATGTCCTCCCCGGACCCTGAAAGATTACTCCACAAAATTCATGCCATCTCTTGATGTGTGGGATCGGATGCTGAGCAGGCTTAAGGGAGAGGGTGAGCAGCAGTTCCTTGATTTCACTTACGGTAACAGTCATGTCAATTACGGGAAAAACCCGGTGGCCGGGGTAAACCAGGTGGGTGAGTTTCTTGATTCCATGAAAAAAAAATATGACACCATTACCCAGCCTGCACTTATTATTCAGGCCGATGAAAATCCTGTTGTTGATCCGGCGGGAGCAAGAACTCTCTATGAAAAACTCGGCAGCAGGAAAAAAGAGTACTGTCTGCTCAGCTTTAACCGTCATGTGCTGGTGGAGGGAGAAGACTCCCGCCGTGTTCATCGAAGAATATCAGATTTTATTGAGATGATATGAAAATATGGACGGAAGATATTGAGTTTGTGATGTGGGAGGAATATTGCACGGTTTTTTATCCCCATAGACTCGATGAAATCAGGGAAGGCTGCAGTCCGGTCAGGCTCGAGCATGCCACAGGCAGTGAAAGGGCGGTCATACTGATCCATGGCTTAAGTGATTCACCCTGGTTTCTCCGTGGCCTGGCCGCTTTTTTTCATTTCCGGCTCGGTTATGATGTTTATCTGCCCCTGCTTGCCGGACACGGTCTGAAAGATCCGGAAAAGAGTATGGATAGTGTGAGTCTTGAGCAGTGGAAGGAAAATGTGGAATTTGCCATAAACTCTGTCTCTGGTAAATATAAAGGCAGACAGCTTTCCGTGGGCGGGTTGTCCATGGGCGGTGCCCTCAGCTATTATTTCGGTTGCACCAATGATGCCATTGACGGGGAACTGTTTCTCTTTTCCGCCGCTTTTGGTTTGAAGGATGGATTTTTAGGGATTGAGGGGAGGGTGAAGGAATTGCTGCTCCGTACTCCCGTGACTCGTCTTTGGAAGGAGAATAAAGAACTGACAGGGAAAAATCCCTACCGTTATGAATATGTCAGCATCAACAGTGTGAAGGAACTGGCCAGACTCATGGACGAAATTCGAAAACTGAATAAATTTTTTTCCAGGAGCGGATCATTTCCCAAGCCTGTTTTCTCAGCGTTCAGTGAGTTCGACGACGTTGTCTCTCTCAGGGCACTGAAAAATCTTATTTCTGTTGTTGGCGGGGAACAGTTGACGGAATTTCGCATTCCCGCGGCGGAAAAGGTTGATCACGCGTCCCTGGTTCTGAATAAACCGATATGTGGAGCCAGCGGCAAAATTTTAGAAGGGGAGAACCCTCTTTTTGAGCCGATGGTTGAGTCCATAGCGGCAATGGTTGGTTTTTAAACCACGGTTCTGGGGCAATAAAATCACAGAGCTGTTGACCCTGAATGGAGTCACCTGTAGATTTTTTCTATTTGCTCCTGCAGGCTTTTTTCAATGAATTGACGTTTCAGTTTCAGGGTTGGTGTGAGTAGACCGTTTTCAACTGTCCAGGGGGAAAGACTGAGTATGGCATGTTTGACGAAGGCGTAGCCCGGAAAATGGGTGAGCTGCTTTTCAACTCGTTTTAAAACGGCTTCTTCCACTTCCCTGAGCACAAGAGAGGACTCGTCGGAAGAAACAGTGAGGTCTTCTGCCAGTTGTTTCCAGAGATTTTCATTCAAAACCGAGATCAGAGTAAGAAAAGGGCGTCCCTCGCCTATTATCATAGCGTGTTCGAACAGCGGATCCATGGCGATTGCCATTTCCATATCCGCGGGAGCTACTTTTTCGCCATTGCTGAGGACCAGGATTTCCTTGAGCCGTCCGGTTATGCGTATATGGCCATTTTTTTCAATAATCGCTCTGTCGCCTGTATGCAGCCAGCCATCGGAATCAATTGTGTCTTCAGTTGCCTGTTGATTTTTCCAGTATCCCTGCATAACGCAGTGTCCCCTGACCAGAAGTTCATCCCCCGTTCCTGAACGCACTTCGATGCCCTGCAAAGGTGTGCCTACACCGTTCGGATCATTATCTTCCCTGGTGTTGACGCTGATCACCGGGCTTGTTTCCGTCAGTCCATAGCCCTGGTAGAGAGGCAGGCCAAGCCCCAGGAACAGCCTGGATATTTCCGCTGACAGCGGGGCACCTCCGGTAATGATAATGCGGAGATGTCCACCGAATTTTTCTCTCACTCCGGCCGCTACAAACCTGTCAAGAAAGGGCAGAATCAAAAATGATACAGACCAGGGGGCACGGCCTTGTGTGTATTCAAATTGATTCCACCCTACTGAAACCGCTTTCTCAAAAAGAGCGACTGCGATAGCCGGTTTCGCGGTAAGTTTTCGCATGATTGCGCTATGGATACGTTCAAATATCCGGGGAACGGCGACAAGGACAGTTGGTTGTTCCGTAAGCAGGTCTTCACCAAGATCGGGGATTGATCTGGCAAAGGCAACTGTCGCCCCCGCCATCATTGGCAGGTAATATCCTGCTGTTCTCTCAAGCATGTGAGAGAGGGGGAGGAAGGATAAAAACCTGTCCTCGGGGTACACTGCCATACGCTGCAGGCCGAAATAACAGTTATCGAGAATGTTCATATGACTGAGCATGACCCCCTTGGGAGGGCCGGTCGTCCCTGATGTATAGACAATGGTGGCTGTTTCATGGGTTATGGGAGTATATCCGCCCTGGGAGTTGTCGGCCGGAGGCAGCCAGTCGTTCAGGCAGGCCAGGGAGTTGCTCTCTCCATCAGTCCAGCAGAGATCGATGGTAATGATTCGCTGCAGACCTGTAATTCCGGTGAGAGCCGGAGCCAGGCGTCCCCAGTATGCATTCCCAGGAAGAATCACTATTTTGCTTTCAGTGTCCTTCAGAATGTAGGCGATGGATTCCGGTCTGTCATTGGCATACAGGGGGACGACAATCAATCCCAGCGAGAGGGCGGCCTGTTCAAAGAGTATCCATTCCGGACAGTTCGGCAGCATGATGGCCACCCTGTCACCAGTTGAGAGATTTTCGTTTATCAGGCCGTTACGCCATTGCTCTGTCAGGGAGGGCATCTCCTGCCAGGTGATATCCAGCCAGTCTTTTCGGGTGGAGTTGAAATAGCGGTATGCAACACTATCCGGGCTCCTGGAAACCCTTTCCAGAAACAGATCAGGGAGTGAAAGGGAGGATTCCGGAGAAATATAATCGGTGTTGTTGGCCATTATTATACCTCCTTTATGGGTGTGTTACTGAAAATGTCTGTTTATTTATACAATAACCAGTTATGGCAGGAATGCTATTTTGCCGAAGATTCATTCGAAATGACCAACAGGTAACCCGAGTTGTTTTGAATCGGTACAACACGATTTTTGCAGTGTGGGTAAGGCAGACACATCCCCGGGATGTCACAGGTGTTGACAAAATTTCGAATGTCGTCGAATTTTTAAACACTGGTTTTGTCGTTTTAACTTGTCTGATGAGTAGATATCTGATAAGTAGATATCTGATGAGCAGATGTGTTGCGCTTTGATAAGAAAAAAACAGGAACATTTTATGGATCCGATCAGGAAAGTCAGACTGTCTGAAAGTGTTATCACGGCAATCAAGCAGATGATCGCTGAAGAAAATTTCAAGCCGGGGGATAAATTTTATTCCGAAAATGAATTGACAGGGAAACTTCAGGTCTCCAGATCATCAATTCGTGAGGCGATGAGGATGCTGGAGGTGACAGGTCAGGTGAGTGTTAAACAGGGGAAGGGGGTTTTTATCCTTGACGCCAGCGGAGAGCAGTTCAAGACATTCGCAACCTGGTTGAAAAACAATGAGCAGTCAATCAAGGATAATTTTGAAGTTCGCCTGATTATTGAACCAAAGGCTGCCAGCCGTGCAGCTGAAAATGCGGAAGAAAAGGATATTCTCGAAATGGAGGAAATCTGCGCCCAGTTTGCCCGTTTTGCGGCGGAAAAAAACACCGAAGAGGTTATCCAGTGTGACAGGCGTTTTCATCGTGTTCTGGCTGGTGCAACAAAGAATGTGACCCTGCATGTTCTGATGAAATCCATGACGACAACCCTGCCAAACGGATGGATATCGAGTCTGTACACACCGGGGAGAATTGAAAAAACGGTGAATGAACACGGTGACATCCTGGAGGCGATTAAAAAGGGAGATAAGACCGGAGCGGAAAATGCGATGACCCGTCACCTGGTGAATGCCCTGCACGATATTAATACTGAAATCAGGAACCAGTCGAAGTAATACGGATTTCTCGTGAAATTCAGGTAGTCCATTTATCTGAAAATCCTCGGCTGAGGGTTGTATCGCCGCAGTCGGGATTTTCATTGGCTTTTTGTGGCTGAGCCATAGAGTCCGGCCATGCCGGTTTATCGGAAAAAGGATTGTCCGGAGGAAAAATGACTGTACAGATTACAACATTGATTGAAAATCGGGCGGGAGAGCATCATGGATTGCAGCATGAGCATGGACTTTCTTTTTTTATTGAAAAGGATGGCTCAACCATACTGTTTGATACCGGTCAGTCGGAGAAGTTCATAAAGAATGCGGAACAGTTGCAGGTGGATCTGTATTCGCTGGATCATGTTGTTCTGAGCCATGGGCACTATGATCATTCCGGCGGTTTCAGGTCGCTGGTGGAATTGACTGATTCTTTCACCTTGACAACTGGACTTGGTTTTTTTGAGGAAAAATATGGCTGTGAAAATAATTCCTGTGAATACCTCGGTAATAATTTTAATGAAGAGTTCCTGAGAGAAAAAGGGATAAATTTTCAGTATGCAAGGCAGCAGTGTACTGAGATTATACCCGGTGTCCACGTTATTACCTCCTTTCCCCGGATCTATGAAGATGAGGTGGTCAATCCGCGCTTCAAAGTGAGAAAAAGGGGAGAACTCTTACCTGACCCGTTTGATGATGAGGTATTGCTGGCCATTGACACCGATTCCGGGCTGATTGTCCTTCTCGGCTGTTCCCATCCGGGGATGAAAAACATGCTGGACTGTGCGGTTAAGCAGCTCGGGCGGCCGCTTTACGGAGTTCTGGGAGGGACTCATCTTGTTGAAGCGGATGATCGCAGCCTTAAGCTTTCTCTTGATTACCTGAGAAACACGGAACTTCAGGTTATCGGTGTTTCACACTGCACCGGTGAAAATGCGATTCAAAGCCTTTCTGAGGGTGAAAAAAGATATTTTCAGAACCATACGGGAAGTACGCTGTTTGTGTAACTACTCACAGGATCAAAGATGTGATTTTATACCCTGTTTGTAGCTCGGCCATTGAATCCGGCCATGCCGGTTTATGCGGGGGAGGGATTACCCTGTCTGGAAAATCAGCATCATATATTAAAAGAGGAGGTTGTATCATGAGTATCTTCTGGAAAAAACGGAGTGTTTTTTTGGTTGGACTGGCAGCTCTTGCCCTGATCTTTGTTTCGGGTACAGGCAGTTTTGCCGGTAAAGGTGGCAAGATAATCTGGAAATCATCCGGGCACGGTCCCGCTTCGGATCCTTCCCAGATTTTTCATGATAAGCTCTGCAAAGCTATTACCAGGGCCACGGGAGGGAGATTAACCGTAAAACCCTTTGTCGGGGGATCAATTGTTCCCGCCTATAAGGAAGTCGATGCCATTGATCAGGGGGTGTTGCAGATGGCCTATTCCTGTCCCATGTATAATCTGGATAAATGGCCCGCTGCAGGATTGATCAGTTCAAGACCAGGTGGCTTACCCGGCGAAGCGCTGCGAACCTGGTTCGACTATGGTGGAGGTGCGGATCTGCTCAATAAAATGATGGAAGGATACAATGTTATGACCTTTCCGGGAGCTCTTGCTCCTCTGCCGGAAGAGGTGTTTTTTCATTCAAAGGTCAAACTTGAATCCCTGGCAGATCTGAAAGGCCTGAAGGCACGTTGCATGGGGGATGGTGGTGAGATCCTGAAAAGAATGGGTGCCGCGACCGTAATTATTCCTGGTGGTCAGCTCTATGAAGCGATGCAGAGAGGCACGATTGATGCGTTTGAATATTCCACCCTGGCATCAAACTGGAACATGCATTTTAACGAGGTGGCAAAATATGTCTACCTGTCACCCACCAGGGCACCAAGTGATCCTCAGGTTATTTTTGTCAACAAGAAAGCCTGGGCGGAACTTCCGGATGATCTGAAAACAATTGTTCAGTCTGTGGTTGCGGAGTATACGCAGAAGCAGCATGAATATCTGGTTTTTGAGTCAGTCAAGGCTGTTGATAAATTCAGAGCTGCGGGTAATGAAGTATATAAGGTGCCGAAAGATATAGAAGAAGCATTGTCTGCCGAGGCTGACAAGTTTTATGCGGAAAAGTCTAAAAGCGAAAAGCCTATTTTTGCAGAAATATATAATTCCATGAAAGAATTCGGGATGGCTTATAACGCTATAAAATAGTGTGTGGTTTCGGTGTAATACCTGATGAAGAAGCTTTTCCCGCGAAAGTCGGAGAAGCTTCTTCCGCCCGGATAGCAGTTATGTTATCTCAGGTGAAAAACAAGGAGAACGATATGGCCGGTCTGGTAAAATTCCTGGCGGTTGTTGATTGGTTGAGTGAAAAATCGGGTCAGATAGGAAAGTGGTTTGCCATACTTCTGGTTTTTGCCGGATCCTATGAAGCCATTGCCAGGCATTTCTTTGATGCTCCGACTATCTGGTCGTATGATACCATGTGTATGGCGGGCGGCGTGATCTATATGCTCGGGGCATCCTATAACTATCTTCATAATGCCCATACCAGGGTTGATCTCCTCTATATGCGGGCTTCACGCCGCAAACAGGCTTTGATAGATGTGATCTGTTCTCTGGTGCTGTTTTTCCCCCTGATGATCATTATGTTCAAACTCGCGGTGACCTGGGCTGCAAAGGCCTGGAGAATTCATGAGGTGATGTTCACCAGTTTCTGGTATCCACCGGCCGCTCCCTATCGAACTGTTTTCGCCATTGGTCTGTTCCTCCTGATTCTCCAGGGAACGGCCAGGTTTATCAGGGATCTCTATTTTGTCATAAGAGGTGAAGAAATTGCTTGATCTAAGTGCAGAACTTGTTGCCTTTCTCATGCTCGGGGGCGTTTTTACGCTGGTCCTGACGGGATTCCCGATTGCCTTTGTTATCGGCAGTGTGGCATTTATAGTCGGTATACTTGTTTTTGGCCCCACAACAACGTATCATATTCTTTACAGTCGCTTTTATGCCCTCTCCCTGAACTACCCCTATCTTGCCGTGCCCCTTTTTACATTTATGGGGGTAATTCTTCAGCATTCCGGGATTACTAAGGATCTCTACGACAGTTTATATGAAGTCCTCGGCAGATTGAAGGGAGGACTGGCTATTGTCACTATTGTTTTCGGGACAATCCTTGCAACCTGCCTTGGAGTGATTGCCGCCTCGGTGACTATTCTTACTCTGATAGCGTTGAGGCCGATGTTGACCCGTGGCTATGATAAACCACTGGCGGCCGGTTCAATTGTCGCTTCGGGAACACTGGGAATTCTGATTCCACCCAGTATCATGCTGGTTGTCTATGGACCCCAGGCCGGCATCTCCATCGGGCAGATGTTTATGGGAGCGGTTTTTCCAGGCCTGATCCTGGCTTTTTCCTATGTGGCCTATGTTGTTATTCGCTGTCATTACAATCCTGAGCTGGGTCCCCCGATTCCTGAAGACCAGATGACTCCGTTTTCCATGAAAAAGCTCTGGCGTCTTCTTAAATCACTCATACCGCCGATTTTTCTTATTCTTGCTGTGCTGGGTACGATTTTTTCCGGAATAGCACCGCCAACTGAAGCAGCGGCTGTCGGTTGCCTGGCTTCAATTCTTCTGGCTGTTGCCTATGGAAAGTTTAATTTTGAGCTTCTCAGTCATGCTTCCCTGGAAACATTACGGGTCAGTGCCTTTGTTGTGATGATTGCCGCCCTCTGCTACGCCTTTGTCGGAGTCTTTATGAGCGCGGGATCCGGCGATGTTGTGTCCAGTCTGATACTTGCCGTACCCGGAGGGAAATGGGCGTCTTTTGCCATGATTATGCTGATTGTCTTTCTCCTGGGACTCTTCATCGAATGGATCGGTATTGTTTTTATTATTGTGCCGATCTTTTCGCCCATTCTTTCACACCTTGGTTTTAATCCTCTCTGGGCCGGCATGATGATCTGCATCAATCTGCAGATGGCTTTTCAGACACCGCCCATGGCTATGTCGATTTTTGTTCTCAAAGGAACAGCTCCTCCGGACCTGGAATTATCCATGTCGGATATCATTAAAGGGGTGATTCCTTTTGTTTTAATTATTATGGTGGTTCTGTTTCTCTGTACGGTTTTTCCGGGGATAATCACATGGCTGCCGGAGAGAATAATGGGACCGGCCCATTGAACCCTGCATTTTCAATATACCTGCCGATTGCAGGATTCTGGTGATACTTTTTGCGATATGAAATAATGGACGGACATCTGACAGAGAAGTACCGGGACGCAATTTCGATCTTTCAGGCCGGCCTTGCCGCTGTGGAGCCGGGGGCGGCGATCAGCAGGTTCTGTCGGCTTGATGGAGATGTTCTTTTTGTTGACGGGGTGGCGTATGATCTCCGTCAGTATAAGAACATTGTTGTCCTTGGTGCTGGAAAAGCGGGTGCCGCCATGGCAAAACCTTTAGAGTCGATGCTGGAAGATTATCCTGTTGAAGGGGTAATAACAGTGAAGGATGGTCATCTTGAGGAACTTGAACGGATAAGGATTCAGGAGGCCAGCCATCCCGTCCCCGATTCCAGGGGACTTGCCGGGGCCAGGGATATTTACCGGCTGGCCATGCGGGCCGGGCGGGAAACACTGGTTATCTGCCTTCTTTCCGGAGGCGGCTCAGCCCTTATGCCTCTTCCGGTAAACGGTGTCAGTCTGGAAGATAAACAGCAGACTACACGGGTTCTGCTTTCCTGTGGTGCCACGATTCACGAAATAAACAGTGTGCGAAAACATCTTTCAGTAATCAAGGGAGGAGGACTTGCCAGGGCTGTTTACCCGGCAACGCTTATCACGCTGATTCTTTCCGACGTGGTGGGAGATGATCTGGATGCCATTGCTTCGGGGCCCTGTGTTCCGGACTCCACCACTTTTGCCGACTGCATGGCAATATTTACCAGATACGCTATTGAAAAGAAGATTCCTGTTTCGGTTTATGACCATATTCGGGCCGGAATGGTCGGCAAAGTCTCCGAAACTCCCAAGGCTGAGCAGGAGTTTTTTGCGGAGAACCGCAATATCATAATCGGTCGTAATTTTGACGCCCTTACCAGGGCAAAAGAAAAGGCCGAAGAACTGGGATATGAAACATTGCTGCTCTCCTCTGTAATGGAAGGGGAAACCCGTGAGGTGGCTGCCTGTCATATGGCTGTAGCCAGGGAGATTGGGCTCAGTGGCAATCCCGTCCGAAAACCCGCATGCCTGCTTTCCGGTGGAGAGACTACGGTAACGATACGGGGGTCTGGAAAAGGTGGTCGCAATCAGGAGTTTGTTCTGGCTGCGGCACTGCATATGGAAGGATTGGAAAAAATCGTGGTTTTGAGTGGCGGTACTGACGGAACCGATGGGCCCACCGATGCGGCCGGCGCCGTGGCGGATGAAACTACCATTGCCAGGGCTGGATCCCTTGGCATGGACCCTCGAAAGTTTCTTGAAAATAATGATTCATATCATTTCTTTGATAATCTTGAAAACCTGTTCAAGACGGGGCCTACCAATACCAATGTGATGGATCTTCGTATTATCCTCCTGCAATCGTAGTTTGTCGTCTTGCTGTCTGTAACTGCTTACAGGGGTAGCGAATTACGGCCTTCTGCCTCAATATCTGCCGACCGGGGCCAGGTAGATGGTAAACTGGTCTTCCCCGTCTACCTGGAGGAGTTCGTCCATGGCCTCCTGATCATAAGCCGCTATGGCACAGGTTCCTGCTCGAATAGTTTCACAGGCCAGATACAGGTTCTGGCAGACATGTCCGGCGTCCAGCAGAATAACCCGGTGGGCCGCCTCAAGGTAGCGCCATTCCATGCGGTTTGGAACAGCAGTCCAGACAAAGGTCACCGCACTGCGGGCGACAAACTGCTGACCCAGTACCGCCCATGAAAGCCGTGCGCTGTGATGCTCGTCTGTGGGGTAGAGCATGACGAGTTCATTGGACAGGGGAAGAAAGCGATACAGACCGGGAGGAACTTTTTCCACCCTGTGAATAAACAGGTAGGTCTCAAAGCTGTGTCTGGCTCCTGCAGAAGGAACTGTTCGAAAATGAGGTGTCCGGCCATCCTGGTTCCTCAGGCCCTGGGTTGCCCAGAGGAGAAAGGCGAGCTCTTCCACGTTAAGAAAGTCCTGGTTGAATCTTCTTCTGCTCCGACGTTGACCAATGATCTGCACCAGGTTCACGGCTGGTATGGCAGGTTCCCAGGAAGATCTGTCGGGTAACCTGATACGGGGAAGGTCTTCATCAACCGGTTCCTGCAGGGGGGGAGCCTGTACGCCGCGGGACTGTTCACTTGTCCGGAAGTCAACTGTTTTTCTGAGGGTGTCTTTTAAAAAATCCCGGTGCTGTTTAAAATTATTCATTGATTGATTCGTAATTGGT
>NZ_JBPLBA010000154.1:0-22158 GCF_054039375.1 Desulfomarina sp.
AAAAGCTCGAAAATACAGAACTCGCTAAAAAAGACCGTAAACTGATAATAAAAATCAGACATCACCTGGAAAATTTTGATTTTGCCAGGGCCTTAACAACTCTGCAGCAAAGAGAACCGTGAAAAGGAGTTCCTGTGAATATTCATGCTTCTAAAATCAATTATGTACTTGATTACCCATGAAACTCAGCCAAATTGTGGATGTGCCTGTTTTATCAGGCTAGTGTCAGTCCAGATCATTTTATAATCAGTCTAATGTGATTTTTGAAATACGCCTGATAAAGCAGGCCCAATCCCCAGACTCACAAATAACAGGCTGAGTTTCATACGTAATCAGATAAAATCATAGAGTTGCTGCCCCTGTGACCAATTACGCAAAAGGAGTTGACGATGACAAAAATCCTTATACTTGGCGGCGGTTTTGCCGGAGTTGAAACGGCAATTTATCTCAGAAAGCAGGGACTTGACGTTACTCTGGTGAGTGACAGGGATTATTTTTATATCTATCCGGTCTCCATCTGGATCCCGACTGGCGGTACAACCCGGGAAGAGGTCTCCATCCCCCTTGAAAAACTGGCCGCCAGACACGACTTTCAGCTGATCGTTGATCCGGTGGTCTCTTTCCAGGCAAAAGAAAAAAAGGTGACCCTCGGGAGCGGCCGAGTTCTTGATGATTTTGAATATATTGTAGTCGCGCTCGGACAGGACAAGATCCGTATGAAAGGCATGGAACATACCCTCTCCGTCTGCGGCAGACCGGAAGAGGCAACGGAACTCCATAAGAGGTTGAATTCCCTGGTTCTGAAATCTTCCGGAAAGATTGCCGTGGGCTTCGGCGGTAATCCAAAGGACAGTTCCGCCGTTCGCGGAGGGCCCGCGTTTGAAGTGCTTTTCAATATCCATCATTTCCTCAGGAAAAAAGGGCTCAGGGATAATTTTGACCTGGTCTTTTTTGCGCCAATGGAAAAACCCGGTCAGAAGATGGGCGACAAGGCCCTGGCGATGATGGACAAAATGTTTTCCATGTTCAATATCAGGAAAAAAGTCGGTTCAAAAATCACCGAATTTGTTGAGGATGGGATTGTTTTCGCGGACGGTGAAAAAATCGAGTCCGATCTCACCATGTTTATTTCCGCAGGTACAGGGCACAATATTTTGCTGGAATCCGGATTACCGCTGAGCGAGGCCGGCTTTATCGTGACAAATGAATATAATGAAATTGAAGGGTTTGACAATATTTATGCCATAGGCGATTCCGCCTCGCTCCTGGGCCCGGATTGGCGTGCCAAGCAGGGCCATGTCGCGGAAGCAATGGCCAAAAACACGGCCCGCAATATCGGTTTGAAAATCCGCAATATAGACGAAAAACACGGCTACCTGGAGCATCTGAATATCCTCTGCGTCATGGACACGGGCAATGGCGCTGCCTTTGTCCACCGGAACAGTAAAGGCGGCAGGATAATCCCCATGCCGGTCGTCGGACACTGGCTGAAAAAAGGATGGGGCTGGTACTGCCGCAATTCCAAACTGGGCAGGATCCCCCGTATTCCCGGGATGTGATTGTCCGTAATTGCTCACAGAGCCGCAACTCCATGACTGGAAAAAAATGGAAAAATGAAAAAAACAGCATTGACAGTCAAAACCATGGTCTTCCTGACCCTGGCGCTTATCGCAGCCGGAATAATCAAATTTAACTTTATCAATGATGATGTCTATATGCCTGACGGCAAGGGCGGATATATCAACGAATATGGCAGGAAGGCGGAATTTGTGCCGGATGGGAGCAACCGGAATGATGATCTCTGCGATGAAAACGGCAACAGGTACGCGAGTGAAACCGAAGCATTAAAAGCCGGTTTGGCAAGGGCGGAATTCGGCGCCACCTATTGCCCGGAATACAAAATGCATCCCACCTGGGATAAAAACAGAAACGACATCAATGACTGTTATGAGGAAAACAACTGTTCAAAGGATCTGGATTATATGAGCCCGAGGAAATAGCCTTGTTAAAAAATCCGACTATTCACAGTCATTATTTTCTTGATTGCCCATGAAACTCAGCCGAATTGTGGATGTGCCTGCTTTATCAGGCTGGGCTTTGTACGTAACCAGATTATTTTTTTCATCATTTGCGGCCAGCTCCGCGCAGAAACCCGACAGGGCAACGGAAAAAGCTGTCTTTCGCAGGCGCAGAGATTTTTCGGCAAAATCTGCGGCAACCCCGTAATCACCGGCAGCAAGATTTTTCATGGCAAGATGCCGGCAGCAGCCGGCATGCTCCTCAATAGCCTGCAGTACAGTGAGATCGGCACCGCAACGACCGCAGACATCATCATCGTTTAACCGCCTCCGGCAGACCGGACAACGCTCCATTTAGTCGCCTCCAGTTCCTGGAACAGACCCCGTACGGCTGTAATTACTCACGGGTACCTCAAGCTTTTCACGGTCTCTTTTGTCCGCATAGATAGCTATAGCGAACAAAAGAGCCTGCAAAAATCTGAGATACCTGTGAGCAATTACAGTTCAGAGGTTATAAAATCATAGAGTTGCTACCCCTGTGATCAGTTACGTACGGCCTATACTTCCAGGTAAAAAATTATTTCAGTCAACTCATTAACATATGAGTTCAACGCCACCTGGTCATCCAGTTTTAGCGCGTCATCTATTTTTTCCACAAGTTCGATCAGGTCTTCGCCATCCTCCGGAGTTACATCATCAATCAAACTTTTGGCCCGCTCCATCACGGCCCTGGCCTTTTCCTTGTCGGTCTCACTTATAATCCCGTCCGAAGCAGAAACATCTTCTTCTCCAAACAAATCGATAATTCTTCCCCTGGCTTTGTCGACCTCCTCACTGGACAGACCGTCAAGCACCCTGTTGATTGTGATATCCTTCTTCAATCCTGTTCTTTTTTCCACCGCGGTCACCCGGAGCATACCATTATTGTCAAGCTCAAAGGTGGTAACTATTTCATTGCCCTGCCGAACATCAGCAAGCCCCTCAACATAGAACTCCCCCAGTTTGATATTTTCCAGAGAATTTTCTTTTTCCCCCTGAAACACATTGACGACCACCGATTCCTGGCCATCATAGCATGTAAAGAAAACTTCGCTTTTTTTAACCGGAATAGGAGTGTTCTTTTTGATAACGGGGACGAAAAGATTGGGTGTTGCCGTACCATCGGAAAATTGACCGAGGGCACTGGTGCCGAAAGTATATGGGGTAACATCCACCAGAACGGCGGACACATCATCTCCGGACAGCGTACCCGCCTGGATGGCTGCACCACAAACGACGCAGAGATCCGGATCCACCTCTCCCCTGGGCTGAAGTTGAAAAATCTCCTCCAGACGTGATTTGATCATCGGAGTTCTTGTGGAACCACCAACCAGCACAACCTCCTCGATATCGGTCGTCACCAGTCCACCACTCTTCAGGGTAAAATGAACCGTTTCCATGGTGTCGTCAACCAGGCCGCTTATCAAACTCTCGTATTCTTCGCGGCTGATTTCCGTAGATAAGTGGACTGGAACCCCTTTCTGTTCAAAGAGAAACTCCTCTTCAATGATCGCAAAAGGATTGTCGGAAAGATTAATTTTGGCTCTCTCCGCTCCTCTCACCAGCCTGGCGTGCGCCGCAGGATCCAGATCAAAATCACCATGCTTCTCTTTCAGGAAATCAAGAATATGATCCGTCAGCAGACGGTCAAAGTCGTCCCCCCCCAGGTGGTTATTGCCATGACTGGCAATAACCTCGACGACCCCGTTTTCAATCATAACGACCGATACATCAAATGTTCCGCCGCCCAGGTCATAAATCAATATCTTTTTTGAACCGGAGGAACCCGCTTCATAAGCCAGGGCCGCAGCGGTCGGCTCATTGATCATCCTGACTATTTCCAGGCCCGCAATCTCCCCCGCCTCTTTTGTTGCCTGACGCTGGGCATCGGAAAAATAGGCCGGCACAGTCACGACCGCTTTATCCACGGGCGACTCAAGATATATCTCAGCTCTTTTTTTCAATTTTTTCAAAATGATAGCCGAAATCTCCTGGGGGGTGTATTTCTCTCCGGCCATGGCAATCCGCACGTCTTTTCCCATCTGCCGTTTTATCGAACGGACAGTTCGTTCCGGATAAGCAGCATACTGGTTCCTGGCCTCTTCGCCGGTCAGCAGTCTGCCGTCTTCTGCCACACTCACGTAGGAGGGCATGATACCACTGCCATTTTCCCCAGGTACCACAAAGGGCTGACCATCTCTGATAACCGCAACTTCCGAATTAGTTGTACCAAGATCAATACCAATTATCCGTTCCATAAACCATTAACTCCAACATGATTGGTAATTGCCATAATGCAAACCGCGCCATGCTACACCGCCCTTCTGTTCACTTTCACCTCGGCATAACGTGCCACATCTCCATTCCAGTAAAATCCTTTTCTTAATTCCACACTCACCATACCATCGTCCAGAGAGGGGTTTTCATCCATCGCAACCGCCCTCATCCTCGCGGGGTCAAACTGTTCTCCGACACATTTAAAGGCGATGACGCCGCAAGTCTCAAGAATATCGACCAACCTCTTCAGATTCATCTCCTGACCGGAAGCAAAAGACCGAAGCAGCCTCTTCCGACCTCCGAATATCCTGCTCCGGAAAGTTTCCCGGGTTTTCTTTGCGGCAGAACATCCCGCCTCAAGCCGATCATATAAATCCAGCAAATCCATGATTAAAGGCCTCATGGTTTCTCTGCCGCACCTTTCAAAGCATTGCTGCTCCAGTGCCTGCAGCGAGCCGGTAACAGTCTGATATTCAGTCTCTCGCGCGGCCGCCTGGTGCTCAAAATTCTCAAGACCCCTTTTGATGAGACGCGACTCTATTTTTATCTCGTTTTTCAGGGTTGTAAGCTCCCGCATAAGAATATCAAGATCGGGCTCACTGCCGGACAGGGTATCAAAAGGCTGCTCAAGCCGGTCAAGATAAGACCTGAACTCACTGACGAGCGCTTCTTTTTCCACTTCATCCATGTTCTTTATCTGCTCCTTCAGGTGGAGGGATGCTCCGCAGTAATCGGCGAATCATCTTCAGTGTCGGTTTTTTTTTCTTCTTCCCATCGATAAACAGTTCGACAAACTCGTCAATAACTGGCATCTCAGTATGGAACAACTGGTATTCCAGTCGTTTTTTCTCCGTTCTTATCAGTTCATAACCGTCCTGGATTCGCTGGAACTTTTCCGGATATCGATCCGGCGGGTATTTTCGCACCATCTTAAGGTACCCCTGTCGTACAGCTTCATCATCACTGTCTTTGTCTATTCCAAGTCTTTCAAAGGGTGTTTTCATTCAAACAGATTCAGTTGTATTGGTTTATTCTTTTTTCCGG
Source organism: Desulfomarina sp. (assembly GCF_054039375.1). NCBI lineage: Bacteria > Pseudomonadati > Thermodesulfobacteriota > Desulfobulbia > Desulfobulbales > Desulfobulbaceae > Desulfomarina > Desulfomarina sp. The sequence goes on from NZ_JBPLBA010000154.1 coordinate 5,379, forward strand.
ATTTGGCACCTTTTTTCTTTTCTGCCTCCACGCCGGATAGAGTGTCCTTCCTGTGCTTTTCTTCCATCTCCTCCTGATCTTCCCCTAATAAATCGCTGAAATAATCTAAGAATCCGTCCCGAGAGGATGAACCGGAGGACGACCCGGCCATATCAAAGGAAAAATACAGTTCATCAAGCAGATCGTCAAGCAGTTGAACTGTCTTCATGTCGCCCTGAAGCTCGGCAATTTCAGCACTTTCAACCAGGCGATCAAATTCTTTACTGGAAATCTTCTTTGTTCCTCTCCTGCTTTTTCCCAGAACCATATAATAATGGGCTATGGGAAGAGGAGGTTTAAATGCCATGGCCTTTCTACCGAATAATTCCAGCAGCCGATAATTGTCACAGCAATCAAATACCCGGCAGAAACGCAGCAGATCATCAAGCGTCAGACCGTCCCCTCTCCACTTTTTCAGCCATGGAGAGACTGTTTTCAAGCCATGTTCCCAGCCATCCTCCGCCTCTTTACTCATTTCCAGAAAAGGCAGTATACGCAACAGGTCATCCGCGGCGGGTATTCCCCGCAGACTAAGACGTAATTCCCTGTCGAAACGCTTCTGCCATTTATTTCCTATAGTCAATTTTTTTCCCGTGACGGATAGAAGAAAACGACCGGTTATTTCATGGCCACAGGCGGCCATACCCTGCTCGATATAACCTGATCCCACTTTCTCCTCCCCGTCCATAATCTCAAGACAACCCATAAAAAAATGTACCTTGCCGTGGACAAGATTATTTCTCTCGTACCCCATGGCAGTCTCACATTCTTTTTTAGCAAGATCCATTCTCTTTCTGTCGACCAGTTTTGCGGCATGACTGAGATGGGCGTTGATGAGCTGGATCCTCAGCGCCCTGTTCACCGGATCGAGCCGCAGCAGTTTCGCCGCAATCCCACTGGATTTTTTAAACGCCCCCCGCCGCAGAGCCGCCTCTATGGTCAACGACATAACCACCGGATCATCAGGGAACTTTTTGTACAGGTCATTGATCAATATGTACCGTTTATTATTCCCCTCCTCGTAACTGCCAATAAGTTTTATATGAAGATCACGGTCTCCAGGATCAGCCTCCAGTGCCATCCGGTAATATTCCCGTTCGCTCCCCTTGATATTCAAATAACTCCTGCCGAAAAAACCAGCGCAACGACTGTACACCAGGGCAATTTTCTTACTGTTTTTTTCACCTTCCCGCAACGTTTTTACCACCTCAAGCCATTGGCTGACCGCGGTGGAGAAATCACTCTCTTTTTCCGCCGCAAGAGCGAACAGTCGATGATATTCGCACGAATCAGAAAAACCAAATCTTTTTGAAAAATCAGTCACCTTGCCAGGAACATTAGGCAGCAAAAGTCCACATGCCCTTCTCAAAAGATCATCATTAATCAGTGCGCTGTTTCGCATAAGAAAATTGTAGAGCCTGCTGACATCGCCGTTATATTTTTCAAGTTCCCCAAGGAACTTCTTCTCCTTTTTCGTCACCCCCGTCAAGGCAGCTTCCGTCTCCACAGCCGGTTCTGACAACGCCGTTTGGGACACTTCCTTCCCGTAGCATGCAAGACTCAGGTAAGGAGCAGCAAGAACATAAAAGGGAGAATCCCGCCTGATCCCTCGAAAAATTTTTCCGGCACTTTGAATATCATTTTCCTCGTGCAGAAGCATCGCCTTTATGACAAGCTTAAAAGTGCCGTAGGGAGAACGCAGGGGAATCTGTTTTAAATTTGCCGTAACCTGATCCGGCTCACCACAGCAGAAGGCCTGTAATGTTTCAGCCGCAAGAGAAAAATATTTTCTTACGGGTGAGTCCTGCGGCAAAAAACCCAGGTCCGGCTTTTCGTCCGCCAGCAGAAAACTGCTAAGCGATTCTTCGACCCTTTGACTCTCCCGCCGGCAAAACGATTCGCCGTTTTGGAGGTAAACAGCATACCCTTCAGCGTACTTTCCCAGGATAAAATGAAGATGTATCAGCAAAGGATGGTCATCACATCGGCAGAACCGCACCATATTGTCATAAAGAAAAAGCGCTTCCTTTGCCATTCCCTTCCCGGCCAGTTGACGCATCCTCATCTGATATGCTGATTTCAGTAAAGCGAACCATCGTTCCGGCCGCTCATCCTCCGCAATCTTACGCAGGCTCTTTATCGCTTCAGCAGAGTTTCCAGCTGATAAATATTTCTCCGCCCGGGCCATCAGCGCCTGTGGATTTACGACCTTTCCCCTGCTTCTTTTTGTCCGTTTTTTTTTCTTCTTCACTTTGATCACATTGTCCGATCTGCCGGGACCATTGCCCCGTTATCTCTTTTTTTTACCATTTGGTGTTACAACCCGGCCAGTAATTGGTCACAAACACACTCTTTCTCTAGCTTAGCGACATTATGTAAATAACGCATCATATTTTTCGTTTTCTGAAGTGCATGATTTAGGTTATACTGTATCTGCTGAAACGTCATTGCTCACAAGCCCCAAGTTCATAAAAATACAGCCATGAAATCTTACCATACAGCGTTCACCCCGGAAGGGAAATTCGTCTACGGTATACATAAACCTTCTTTTTTCGTAAAAAACATGCGGGATACGGCCAAAACCGCCATTCTTGGCCGGGACGATGGTAATATTCCCGTTGATAACAGACAAAATTATCCGACAGATGATTTGACGGTGAAAAAAAGCGACTGGATCTTTGAGATCCCCAACGCCTTTTTCTTTCGGGGTCGAACCTATATTGACAAAGAGTGGGCGGACAGAAGTGCGGCTGATCTCGACAGGATCAGGATAGAGTCACCTGAAGAGGTCTCCTTTACCGATCTTGCCCAAACTTCCGGCGCTGGCTCGGATCTTCTTGAAAAACTGCCCACCCCCCTGCTCTTTGCCCTGGCAACCAGCTCGACTGACCCGGAAGACCTGAAGCGTCTTGCGGAACACTGTTGCGAGATTATAAAAGACGATAACGGACTACCTGTCGGTCTGCGCTACGGCTCGGGAAATGACGGGCGATCCAGGCCGGTTATCCATAACCACGACCTCTTTGAGGCTGTGGCCAATAATCCGGCCCTGCCCGATGATTATAAAATTGTCATGGTTATCCGTCCCGGTGCCCAGGGAAGCAGTGAAATAGTGGGAGAATTCAGAGAAGATCCACAGAAAAGCCATGTCTTTGAATACCTGCGTAGGAACTCGTATATTCCCTGGGGCCATTATGCCGCCAACATGGCGGACAACGCCATTCGCTACAGTATAGGCGAACTCTCGCAGACCGACATCAAGGGCTTGCGCCATCTCTATTACCAGCGCAGTTTTATCCGGATGGCGGAGGTTCTGGGAATAGCGTCTGACGGTTTAAAACAATCCCTGAACAGAGAGCAGCTTGAGGAACTGCGGCTGGAGATAATCCGTCATCCCGGTTTTTTCTCATCAGGATTTTCCACCCTGTGGGGCTGGAATTTCGGCTTTGATTTTGCTCCGAGCGGCTATCGGCTGCACGCCTCCCACCAGCAGATACATCAGCAGTATGCCATGATTCCAGGCACTGTCCCCGCCTTTTCCGGCTCCATGGAAAAAAGTGTGGGCGAACTTTTCTGCTACGGTTGCGGTGATCTGGTCGCCGACTGTATCCGGCAATACAAAAAGGAGTACGACAGCGAATTTTTTGAAGATTACAGAAAGGCCATTGTCACTAACAGACGGATGGATGATCGGCATGATCTTGCGGCTGACCTGGTGGTCTGGCAGGACGAACGGGTGATGCTGTTTGTCCCCAAGGCCCAGACTTCCCAATGGGAGTTGCAGTTGATGACCCTGCCCGTCTGGGAAGGCCTTCCTGCCGGAAATATTTTCGAGGCGGATACGTCAACCCGGAATTCCCTGGACCACGGGATTCTTACCGCCCAGAAGATTCTGGCCGAGCTGGGGGCAAAGATGGTCACCACGATTGAGTTCCCCAAACGATGTGACAAAGACTCACAGGATCTGCACCAACCGCTGCTCTACAGTTTCCTGCCCAGGCTGCCCCAATCGCCGGGTGCCTTCAGCGAGGCTCAGCTTCGCTTTATCAATGGTCATTACCCGGAAGACTTTGCCTGCCGCTGCCGGAATGTTAATCCCTTTTCTCAGTGATAATGGCATTAACGGAAGATTTTTCTATTACCTTCTGCAGACCAAGACGGTTCTGCGGGTTGATGATAACGGGACCGGCGATATTGGCGTGGAGTCCGGCCGGCCGGTTTTCCCCCTCCTCATGTTTGCTCAGAATAAGAAACACGCCGAGATCGGCAGGACTCGCTGCCCCCAGCAGCTCCTGCTCTTTTTCTGTCAGTTCCAGTTGATAGCTGATACCGTACTGTCCAGGGTCCACAAGGGTAAACGTCACTTTCGGGGAGTCACAGGATTCGAGCCAATAGGCACTGAAATCATTTTCTTCCTTGTGAAAAAGAAGGTAAGTGGTGTATTTTTCAAAGCCCGGAATACCTTGGGGAAAAGTGAGTATTTTTTCGGAATCGACTTCGTTTTTATCGGATACGGCACCGCTGATAGTCATCTTGCTCTCCTTGAGTAATGCCTGAGCCCATGACGGTTTTATGATTGATTTTTATTAACATTTTAAGATGCAGTCATAAAATTAATAATCGGGTATATTCAAAAAACCGCCCGCCTCTCTTTGAGGTAATTGCTCACGGATTCAGGTGATGGGTAACTGCTAAACTTCACTAAGTTTATCAGGAATAATATTTTAAATTCAACCTAAATCCTGCAATTGGCAAATTTACCGGAGATGCGAGGTTCAATGGCGCTGACGTATAGACATACTTCAAGCCATTGAAAACGAAGCAGGTAAGCGAGCCTGAGAGACTCCGGATTCGGTAAAATTGCCAATCCCGCAGGGCAAAGAAAATGAAAAAATTTACAATCACTCAAAAAGTGAGTGGCCAAATTCATTAAATACATCTTAATACATTGAAATCAAATCATATTTATATTTTTTCATTTTCTGAAGTGCAGGATTTAGGTCCTAATCAACCTGGATTATAATACGATTTGACTTCCGTTGTATATTCACCATTCTTCCGTTCATATATATACAATGGTGGCATGATATCAACTCCTGTTCCGCCATTTTTCAGTAAACGGACAAGAACAAGCTCAGCACTCCTGCGATTGTCCGGATAACTGTAGACAAACCTGATCTGTTTCGGCTCAAGCCGTTGGTTCCGCGCCTGCTGAATCAGTCCTGCCAGTTCGGTTGCAGGATAAACAAAAAAAACCGATCCCCGGTTTTTGACGGCCGCTGAAGCCACGGACATGAACTCAGCGAGGGACCCTGCTGTCTGGTGGCGGGCAACCAGGGATTCTTTATTATCTGAGATTCTGCCCTGTCCTGAACGGTAAAATGGCGGATTACAGATAACTTTTGTAAATGACTCCCGGGGATAATGATCAAAAAGCATTCTAATATCTGCTTCCTGCACTGCACAATGCCCTTCAAAACCATTAGCCTTGAAATTTTTTTCAGAAAGGGCCACCAGGGACGACTGGATTTCCACTGCTGTAAGAGAGTCAATCAACGCCTTATAACGATACATGAGAATCAAACCGAGAATCCCGCATCCACACCCCATGTCCAGAATCGTGTCTCCCTTTTTCACTGTCATAAAATGGGCGAGCAGTACGGAATCAATCGAAAACCTGTACCCCTCTTTGTGCTGAAAACAGACAAGTTCTCCGTTAAAAAGTGTATCTTTGGTCATTTCAGGATGTTCCCTGTCATGATCAACCATCTTTTATCCCCTTTTCTTCCTCTTCCCTTTTCATAAAAATTATATCTTGAAAAATACAATTTTCGTTCAAAGGCAAGGATCAGAGAAATTAGAAGCGCAGCATATCAGTCTAATGTGAATTTTATTCGTTTCCCCTGTAACGTACAGATCGGCTGAAAAGTCAATTTTTCAAAGTGATATTAAAAAAAAAGTGCTTTAAATGGGTGGACGTATTAAATAACTCTACCTATACATTTCAAGGTGGCCTTTAATAAAATTACCCCTTGATTCGTGTATGAAAGACGGACACCAGTAAGTAATTGTTTCAGGCATACCACCGACCTGGCTGAGTTTCATGGGTAATCAGAATTATACCTTATTCGTTCATGAACAATTACAAGAAATCAAAATGCAGGTAACTCCCACCTGAAGGAGATGAAGATACCATGTATGATATTTTTATAAAAACCCATTTTGCCGGCGCTCATCATTTACGGGACTATCCCGGTGACTGCGAAAAACCTCATGGACACAACTGGAAGGTCGAAGTCATGGTCCGTGCGGCAGAACTTGACGCCTGCGGTATGGGCATTGATTTTAAAGTGTTAAAAAAAATAGTGAAAGAGGTTATTGATAAGCTCGACCACCATGACCTCAATACCCTTCCCTGGTTCCAGGAAAAAAATCCTTCTTCGGAACATATAGCCGAATTCATTTTTGAAGGTGTCAATGACTTACTTCCAGATGACAACTGCTCCCTCCGGAGAGTCATGGTCATGGAAACCGACAACCAGGGACTCTATTATTACGGCAATCGGACAGGAGCATTGTAAAATGATACCGGGAGGTAAAATATTACAAAACCTCCGCGGATGCATGAAAAAGTTTTCAGACAAAAGGATTCTCCATGCTGACCCTTGAAACAGTCAAACTAGGAATAATAGGACTGGGCTATGTGGGTTTACCCCTGGCTGTTGAATTCGGCTCACTTTATCCTACTCTCGGATTTGATCTCAATCTCAATCGTGTTGCCGAACTGAAGAATGGAAAGGACAGTACCCTTGAGGTATCTGATGAGGAACTGCGCAAGAAACGAAATCTTCTGGATTTTACTTCAAACCCCGAAGATCTGCGCCCATGCAATGTTTTTATTATTGCCGTTCCCACTCCCATTGACTCATACAAACGCCCCAACCTCAAACCGCTGGAAAAAGGTTCTGTGACGGTTGGTAAACTGCTTAAACCAGGAGATATCGTTATATACGAATCCACAGTTTATCCCGGGGCCACTGAAGAGGTCTGTGTCCCTCTCCTGGAAGAGGTATCGGGATTGAAGTTCAATAAGGATTTTTTCTGTGGATACAGTCCGGAAAGAATTAATCCAGGCGATAAGGAACACAAGCTGCCTTCCATCGTGAAAATCACGTCCGGCTCCACTCCCGAAATTGCCTCATTTGTTGATTCACTCTATGGTTCCATTATTACTGCCGGAACATTTTCAGCCAGCTCCATCAAGGTAGCTGAAGCTGCAAAAGTTATTGAAAATACCCAGCGGGATGTCAATATTGCTCTCATCAACGAACTTGCCCTTATTTTTGATAAGCTCGATATCAACACCAGAGAAGTTCTTGCAGCCGCAGGGACCAAATGGAACTTTCTTCCCTTCCAGCCGGGTCTTGTCGGCGGTCACTGTATAGGTGTAGACCCGTATTACCTGACCCACAAGGCACAGGAGGTAGGGTATCATCCCAATATGATTCTTGCAGGACGACGGCTGAACGATTCCATGGGCGAATATATCGCCTCCACGGTCATTAAAAAGATGATCAGGAAAGGAATTGACGCGGCCGGTGCGCGGATCCTTGTTCTGGGCCTCACCTTCAAGGAGAACTGTCCCGATCTCAGAAATACCAGGGTGATCGATATAGTGAGGGAACTTAGCGAATATGGAGTAGCAGTGGAAGTATATGATCCATGGGTCACTCCCGATGATGCGGAAAAAGAATTTGGTATCAGACTGGCCACCCATCTCGAAAACACACGCTATGACGGTGTAATTGTGGCTGTTGCCCACCATCAGTTCGCGGAGATGACGGTTGGAGACTTACGAAAACTGTGCCATAATAAATCCGTAATTTATGATGTTAAGAACCTTTTCCCCTCCGATGAGGTTGACGGGTCCCTGTAATAAGGTGTTAATATTTCAAGGCCAACCTGCCAGAGATTTTTGCAGGATTTTCTTCACCATAGCCTGTCAGTATTCACACCTTGATGGTAATTACTCACAGGTACCCCAGCTTTACGCGGTCTCTTTTGTACGCATAGTAGGCTATAGCGAACAAAAGAGCCTGCAAAAATCTGAGGCACCTGTGAGCAATTACAGTTCAGAGGTAATAAAATCATAGAGTTGCTACCCCTGTGATCAGTTACCCTTGATGTTTTGTTACGCCACAAAAATCAACGAAAATCCAAGCTGCGTAAAAAATACTTTCCGTGGCTGAACCACCAGAAACAGAAGGTTGAGTAATGTTAAAAACAGTACCTGTTGAAAAAGCAGTTGGCATGGTTCTCCCCCATGATGTCACTGAAATTATAAAGGATGAGAAAAAAGGTGTTGCCTTCAAAAAAGGTCATATAATCAGAAAAGAAGACATCAACTACTTGAAAAGGCTGGGAAAAGATAATATTTACGTTCTCTCTCTCACGGAGAATGAAATCCATGAAAACGAAGCGGCTGTTATTCTGGTAAACGCCCTTGCCGGAAAAGGAGTTGAATATCCGGACCAGCCGGCAGAAGGAAAAATTGCCATCAAGGCCGCTTTTGACGGTTTGCTGCGAATTCATAAAGACAATCTTTTCCGCTTTAATATGCTTGGTGAAGTCATGTGTTCCACCCTTCATGACAACACTCCGGTACACAAAGGCGAAGTTGTGGCGGCAACCCGGCTTATTCCCCTGATCGCTTCACGAAAACTGGTTGAACAGGCGGAAGAAATTGCAGGAGAAGACGGGGGAACAATAGAAGTTGTGGCCCTCCCTGAAAAGAAAATAGGGTTGGTCATTACCGGCAGTGAAGTCTTCCATGGACGAATTGAAGACAAGTTTGAAGGTGTGCTGCGTAAAAAACTAGAACTGCTTGGCTCCACAGTGACAACTGTAAAAATGGCCCCTGATGATCCGGACATTATCGCCGCGGAAATAAAGAACTGTATTGAGGCAGGTGCCGACTGTGTTGTCACAAGCGGCGGCATGTCTGTCGATCCTGATGATGTTACCCGTGAAGGCATTCTGCGCGCCGGAGCCGTCGATGTCGTCTATGGCACGCCGGTTCTGCCCGGCGCCATGTTTCTCGTGGGGAAAATTGGCGATGTCGATATTCTTGGTCTGCCGGCCTGTGGTATGTATCACAAGATTACAGTCTTTGATCTTGTTCTCCCCCGGATTCTCACCGGACAGAAAATAGGACGAACAGAGCTGGCGGAACTCGGCCATGGCGGGCTGTGCAGAAACTGCAAAACATGCACATATCCCGTGTGTAATTTCGGGAAATAAACGGAACAGGTCTCACTCAGCCGGCTCCCTGAGCTGGACTATGGTTGCCCCCCAGCTGCCATCAGGGAGATCCGCAGACTTATATGAAAGGACATGCCTGTTCCTGTTGAGCAGTGCATGAACAATTCGCCGGAGCGTGCCCTTTCCCTTTCCGTGGATTATTTTTACCCGATCTATTTTCAAGTGAATACATTCCTCGATATAATCTGGGACCAGCGTCTTAACGTCTTTTGGAGAAAAGGCATGGAGATCCAGAACACCATCAATCTCTAGTTTTATTGTTACATCGCTGTAATTATTCTCAGTCATCAGGAATTTTCATCCAGGATTTCAAAAACCAGATCCGCAGCCTTTTCGGATGCCCCGGCTCCTCCAAGTTTTTTTCTCACTCCGGCCAGAGACTGGAGAATATTTTTTCTTTCTTCAGTTTCTCCCACGAGCAATAGAAGCTGTTCGGCAACAGCTTTCGCCTTGACCTCATCCTGTAACAGTTCTGTTACAACGCTTTTGCCGGCGATAAGATTGACAAGGGAAAAATGCTCAAGTTTTACCAGAAGTTTTGCCAATATATAGGTGATTTTAGAAAGTTTATAGACAATCACCATTGGAGTGGAAAGGATGGCCAGCTCTAGTGTTACGGTTCCGGACGCGGCAACAACCGCCCGGCAGCTGTTCATGAGATTATAGTTGTCATCGGCAACAACCCTGACATCCAGAGCAGCTCTATACCGATTAAGACCTGCCTCATCCAGATCGTTTTCCGTCAAGGTTGAGGCAAGGGGGACAAGGAAAACCGGAGGTTGTTCCCCTTTTTTTTCCGTGATTATTTCTGCCGCTTCCAGGAATACGGGAAGCAGTGACCTCACTTCCTGTTTTCTGCTTCCGGGAAGCAAACCAATGCAGCATCTGCCGGGTGCAATATTGTACTTTTTGTAAAATTCTTCTCTGGACAGTGTCGTCCTGACACTGTCCAGCAGGGGATGTCCCACATACCTGGCATCAACTCCCCTCTCTTTTAAAAAAGACTCTTCAAAGGGCAGAATAACCCCCACCTTATCAGTGCGGTCTCTGATGATTCCTGTTCGCCCCTGCCTCCAGGCCCACACCTGGGGCGGGATATAGTAAAATACCGGAATATTAAGTTTCTTTGCTTTTTTAGCAAGAAGCAGATTAAAATCGGGCAAATCGATAAGAATCAAAAGATCGGGAGGATCCTGAACCATCCTTTTTTTCAGGACAGACTGTGCGGAAAAAATATCCTTCAGGCGGGCTAAGACTTCGACGATCCCGACTACAGAAACCTTCGCAGCATCAAAGAGAATCTCAACACCTAGACTCTTGAGTTCGCTCCCACCCATACCACAGAATGACAGGTCAGAAGAGCGAGACTGTAAGGCCCGGACAAGGTTGGCACCGTGGAGGTCACCGGAGGCCTCTCCGGTGACAATCATTATTTTCATTTATAGAAATTATTTCAGGCTGTGAGTTATTACCCAGGTGAAGAATTATGTTTCAATTCTTTAAACAGATCGAGCTGTTGATGTTCCTTGATCTGTTCTATAACCTGCAGGGCAACATCCAGAGCTCTTCGACCTTCCAGGCCGGAGACAACGGGTTTTGACCGTTCTTTTATGTGGTGAACAAATGACTCTATCTCACTGCGAAGGGCATCTCCCCCACTGAATTCCTGCACATCGATTTTCTGCTTGGGCATGCCGCTTTCCTGCAACTCATCTGACAGCTCTATAATCATCACCTTTTTATTGCCGAAATCCACATTGATATAGGAGCCTGGCTGGAAAATACGCATTTTCCTCATATTGGTACGGGATATCCTGCTGACTGTCACATTGGCCGTTGCCCCGTTTTCAAAAATTAATCTGGCATTGGCAATATCTGTGGTCCGGGTTGCTACGGGTGCTCCAACCGTATGAATGGTCTTGAGAGGAGATTTAATTATATTTAGTATAATATCAATGTCATGAATCATCAGATCCAGAACGACATCAACATCTGCGCCCCTGTTTTTAAACGTTGCGATCCGGTTACTTTCAATAAAAACCGGGGTTGTCAGAAAAGGTTCCATGGCCTGAACAGCGGGATTAAATCGCTCAAGATGCCCCACCTGCAGAATAAGATCATTTTTTTCCGCCTCGGCAATCAGACCGTCAGCCTCTTCAAGAGTCACTGTTATCGGTTTTTCCAGAAGAATATCTTTACCGGCCTTGAGACAGTCCAGTGCCACTGCAAAATGTAAAGGCGTCGGCACAACGATGGACAGAGCATCTATCTCAGGGAGGAGATTTCTGTAATCCTTAAAAAAACGACAATTGCATTCCCCGGCAACCATCCTGCCCTGGTCAGCATCCGTATCTGCTATACCAACCAGATTAACGGATTCAATATCCGCGTATTTCTGGGCATGAAACCTGCCCAGGTATCCGGTACCAATGACACCAACATTCAACACTGTCATAATTTACTGTAATCCTCAACTCGAACTGGAACAATAACTCTGTGAGCAGTTGTATTGTATTCCCTTTAGATACCCAGGTAAGCCTTCTGAATCTCTGTATTTCCAAGGAGCTCATCAGCCCTGCCGGCCAGGGTTATTTTCCCGTTTTCCATCACATAACCTCTATCGGCAATATGAAGTGCCTGGTTGGCGTTCTGTTCCACAAGAAAGATGGTCGTGCCACTCTCTTTATTAATTTTCTTTATAATTTCAAAAACCTGTTTGATAACAAGAGGAGCCAGTCCCATGGAGGGTTCATCAAGCAGCATCAACCTGGGCCTGGCCATAAGGGCCCTGGACATGGCCAGCATCTGCTGCTCTCCACCGGAAAGCGTTCCACCGTCCTGGTTTTTACGTTCGGCCAGAATCGGAAAGAGATCAAAGACATATTCCATATCCTTTTTTATTTCCTGATGATCCGAGCGCAGAAAGGCACCCATGTCAAGATTCTCCTTGACTGTCAACAGCGGGAAAATATGTCGCCCCTCGGGAACCTGACAGATGCCCATACGCACGATTTCATCCGGCTCCCTGTCCTGGATTTCCTCACCAAGAAAAGAAATTTTTCCCGCACGGGATGACACAACCCCGCAGATCGTCATGAGCGTGGTGGTTTTACCGGCCCCGTTGGCGCCGATCAGGGTGATGATTTCGCCTTCTTTAATTTCCAGGGATACATCCTTGATAGCCAGGATATTGCCATATCCAGCCTGTACATTCTGTAATTTAAGCATTGATATCTTCCCCCAGGTAAGCCTTGATAACTGCAGGATTTTCACGGATCTCAGCAGGTGTTCCCTGTGCAATTTTCCTGCCGTAATCCATAACAAAAATCCTGTCCGACAGGCTCATAACCAGTTTCATATCATGTTCTATCAGCAGGATCGCCTGGCCATCGGCGGATATTTCCTTTATCAGTTCATCAAGTTCAATCGTTTCCTGTGGGTTCATTCCCGCAGCAGGTTCATCAAGAAGCAGAAGGAGCGGTTCTGTTGCCAGCGCCCTGGCAATCTCCAGTCTTCTTTGCCCACCATAGGGTAGATTCTCTGCGAATTCATTGGCATACTGCTCAAGTCCGACCTTCTGCAGGATCGCGTAGCTGGTCTCAAGAATAGACTGTTCCTCTTCACGTGTAGCCCTGTTCCTCAAGATAGCCCCGAGAATAAAAGCTTTGGTCCGACAGTGTCTGCCTATCATAACGTTTTCGAGAACCGTCATTTTTGAAAAAAGCCTGATGTTCTGGAACGTCCTGGCAAGACCTTTTTCCGTAACCTGATTCGGTTTCAGTCCTTTCAGGCTTTCACTCTTTCCGGTTTTCGGAGAAGTCAACAACACCTCCCCGGCAGTCGGCATATAGATACCTGTCACACAATTAAAAAAGGTTGTTTTACCTGCACCGTTCGGGCCTATCAGTGCGACAATTTCTCCGCCATAGACATCAATATCCAATGCATCCAGAGCACGAATACCTCCGAAATCCATGGTCAGACCGGTAACGTTCAATATCGGACTGTTCATCATCAAGGTTTTATTTTTTAATTTTTTATTTTTAATTTTTTGTTTTTGTTTTTCAGATCAATATCCTCTGCCTTATAAGTCCGGCGGATATTCGCTATCATTCCCTGGGGTCTGAAAACCATCATTGCAACCATAACACCACCGAACGCAAGCATCCTGTACTCGGACAGTGCCCTGAGATATTCCGGCATTAGAATAAGAATAAAGGCACCAAGGATAACGCCGACAATAGACCCCATACCTCCAAGGACAACAATGGAAAGAATGATAGCTGACTCAAGAAAGGTAAAACTGGCCGGATTGATAAAAGTGGTTTTTGCGGCAAAAACCACCCCCATTAATCCCGCCCAGAACGCTCCCAGGGAAAAGGCGACAAGCTTGGTTTTTCTTTTGTCAATTCCCATGGCCTGGCAGGCTATCTCATCTTCTCTGAGGGCAATCCATGCCCGGCCCAGACGTGAATCCTGCAGCCGGTTTACCACAAAAATCGTGATAATCACGCCAAGTACCATAAGATAATAAATATAAATGATTGACGATTCCAGGGGCAGATCAATACCGAAGAAACCGGGTCTCGGAATATTGGAGATACCACTTGGTCCCTTGGAAAATTCTCCCCAGTTTTCAAGGACAAGTCTGATTATTTCTCCAAAACCGAGCGTCACAATCGCCAGATAATCCCCCCTGAGTCGAAGAACAGGAAATCCGAGAAGAATACCAAAAACGGCTGCAAGACACCCACCTATCGGCAGAACAGTCCAGAAACCAAGATGAAAGTGAAGATTCAAAAGAGCATAGGAATAGGCGCCAACGGCATAGAAGGCGACAAACCCCAGATCCAGCAGACCGGCCATACCGACAACTATGTTCAGCCCGAGCCCCAGCACCACATACATTAAGGCGGTGACCATAACGTTTGTCTGATAGGAAGAAAAAACAAATGGAAATGCGACGGCTGATCCGAGAAGAACAGCAATCAGAATATTCTTTTTCTTCTTATCCATTAAAAGGGTATGGATAAAACTTTCAGCCTTCTGCTCTTTCTTTTTCCCGGCTGTTTTGGGCTGTAACTGTCTGTACTTGTAAAACCTGATCAAAAGGTAGATCAGGAACGTGCCAACCGCCACATAAAGCGCATTATTCCATCTCCATCGAATAATCCTTTCAATAGGATCGACCTTGATAACCATTATGGGAAAGGTCAAAAAGACAAACCAAAGAGAAATGCCAACAGCTTTTTTCAATTCATTTACTGGAATCATTGTGTATTATACTTTCTGTGTTTCAGATTTTCCTAATAATCCTGATGGCTTGAATATAAGAATAAGCACTAGGAGAGAAAAAGCGAAAACATCCTCGTAGTCACTTGAAACATATCCAGTGGCAAAACTCTCCGTAAGCCCCAGGACAACACTGCCGAGAACAGCGCCGGGAATTGACCCGATACCTCCCAGAACAGCAGCCGTAAACGCCTTGATTCCAGCGATAAAACCGATATAAAAATTTATCTGTCCGATATGTGAAGCAATCAGCAGACCGCCTATCGCTGCAAGAGCTGAACCGATAATAAAAGTGGCGGAAATAATATTGTTCACATTGATGCCCACCAGCATGGCCATTGTTCTGTCCTGTGCGGTGGCCCGCATGGCCTTCCCTATTCGGGTAAATTTAATGATATAGGTGAGAATCAGCATCACAACAGTGGTTGCTATCATGATGACAAGGTCAGTGGAACCGACGATATGGGCAATTGGCTCCATGAATTCAAAATCAGGAATCAGAGCGGGAAAAGGCAGAAAATCTGAAGTCTGTGCCAGCAGGACATAATTCTGCAGAAAAATGGACATGCCTATCGCACTGATGAGAGGAGATAATCTGGGGGCATGACGCAGGGGTTTATACGCTATTTTTTCAATCGTGTAACCGTAGGCACTTGACCAGACTGCGGCAGCAACTCCGGCAATGACAATAATCGCCAGCAGAGGAAAGCCATATATGGAGAGAACAGTGGCTACAATAAAGGCAGTGAATGCCCCGATCATGTAAATTTCACCATGGGCAAAATTGATAAGACCGATGATACCATAGACCATCGTATACCCGAGTGCGATAAGCGCATAGATGGAACCACGGGTCAGACCACTGAAAAAAAGTTCAACAAAATATGAAAAGTCCATAAAAATTCACAAAAAATTACCTGAACCGAAGTGATAGAAAAAATCATGCACTTCAGCCCAGGTAGATTAATAATGTATAATGCTAGTTGACTTCTACAAACTTTGCATTTTCAACTTTATAGACGGAGAAACCGACACCGATGGCATCGCCTTTATCGTTAAAATAGATTTTTCCTACAGGAGTATCAACCTTTTCAGTCTGGAGTACTTTCTTCAGAGCTGCGAGATCAGTGGTACCTGCTTTTTCAATGGCGTTGAGGAGAGCAAGAACGGCAGAATAGGCGTTCTCATAGAATGCACCCGGATCAGATTTATATTCGGCCTTATGTTCTTCAATAGCAACCTTTGACAAGGGGTTTTTGGAATTGTCTTTGGGACCTGAAGCATAGGCACCCTCAGCGCTCTTTCCGGCAACCTTGATGAAAGTCATGTCTTTCACACCGTCATCGGAAATAAACTTGGTCTTCAGCCGTTTTTTCTTCATCAGCCCTACAATTTTGGAAGCTTCGGGATGATATCCACCAAAAATAACTGCTTCTGCACCGGACTTCCTGATTTTCTGAACTATTGCAGAATAATCAACTGCTCCGGGGGTAACACCTTCATACAGGACAACTTTCCCCTTACCGGATTCCTCAATGAATTTCTTGGCGAATTCCGCAAAACCCTTACCATAATCACCTTTATCATGAACAACGGCGATTTTAGTATATCCGAGTTTACCAAGGGCAAAATCCACATCAACCTTGGCCTGGGCATCATCCGGGGCAATGGTTCTGAAGAAATTGGGGTAGTCACCGCTTTTGGTCAGTGCCGGATTTGTTGCCGAAGGAGACATGACGAGAATACCCGCATCCTTATATATGGGCAAGGCAGCTTTCGTTGCACCTGAACAGATATGACCAAGAACAACCTGAGCACCTTCCGTCACGAGTTTGGTTGCAGTATTGGTCGCGATTTCAGGCTTGCAGACATCGTCTTCGATAAGCAGTTCAACCATTTTGCCATTAATTCCACCATTGGCGTTGACCTTTTTCACCACAAGCTTGGCCGCATTTACAGAAGGCAATCCGTATGACGCGAGGTCTCCACTGTGGGGACCCGCAACTCCCAACTTGATGGTATCACCGGCCATACCACTCACCGGCAGTGAAAGGGCCATTAAGACACAAGCTGCAGTAGAAACAAATTTACCAGTTAGAGCTGACTTCATTTTCTCCTCCCTCTAAAA
>NZ_JBPLBA010000155.1:0-10860 GCF_054039375.1 Desulfomarina sp.
GGTCTTTTTGTTTTCCCTGTATATATTTGTCTCGGCCGTGAGATCCGCTGCTTATGGTCGAGCAGTTCCTTCCAGTTGGCTATCCATCCCGGCATTCTGCCAATGGCGAACATTACGGTATACATGTTCAGAGGAATACCTATGGCACGCAGGAGAATGCCACTGTAGAAATCGACGTTGGGGTAAAGGTTTCTCTCAATGAAAAAGTCGTCTTTGAGAATTTTTTCTTCAAGCTTTAATGCTATTTCAAGGAGGCTGTCATCAATTTCCAGTTCATTGAGAACATTATGGACCTGTTTTTTCAGTATAATAGAGCGGGGGTCAAAATTTTTATAGATCCGATGACCAAAGCCCATCAGTTTGAAGGGATCATTTCTGTCTTTTGCTTTTTCAATATAGTATTCGGGCTTACGACCGGAAGCATGGATATCCTCCAGCATGGCAATGACTCCGGCATTTGCTCCTCCATGAAGGGGGCCCCAGAGGGCGCAGACACCTGCGGAAACGGAACTGAAAAGATTTGCCCTGGAGCTGCCGACGACCCTCACCGTGGATGTGGAGCAGTTCTGTTCATGGTCCGCATGGAGGATGAGGAACAGGTTAAGAGCTTTTTCCACAATGGGTGAAACCTGGTATTCCTGGTAAGGATCGGAAAACATCATGTGAAGAAAATTTCCACAATAGCTCAGGTTGGGATTGGGATGATTAATGACCTTGCCGGAGGCCATGCGATAGGCAAATGCGGCAATTGTCCTGACCTTGGAGAGGAGCAAGGTTGCTGTTCTGTCAAATTCGGTTCCTGCCGATGTGACCTCAAGTACTTCGGGGTGAAAGCAGGATACCAGATTGAGCATGGCGGATAGAATGGCCATGGGCGGGGCGGATTTTGGAAAGCCGGAAAAATGGTGCTCCAGATTAGTATGGAGAGGAGCATGTTCCTTCAGTTGAGCCGAGAAATTACGGAGCTCAATTTCATTGGGCAGTTCTCCATAAAGAATAAGATAGGCAATTTCAACAAAGGATGCTTTCTCCGCAACTTCTTCAATGGGATAACCGCGGTACTGCAGGATTCCCTTTGCCCCGTCCACGTAAGTGATTGAAGAATAGCATGATCCGGTGTTACCGAATCCAGGGTCCATGGTGATATAGCCGGTTTCTGAACGCAGGGAGGTGATGTCGAAGCATTTTTCATTCTCAGTACCGGTTATTACATCAAATTCAAATTCCTGGTTATCAACTTTCAGTATGGCTTTGCTGCTCATATTGGACTCCGTGTGAAAAGGATTGAATCATTAATTTTTGTTGATTACCAATGAAATTCAGCTGTAATGGGGATGTGTCTGTTTTATCTGGCTGAGTTCTGGTCCGTAATCACATTAATTTTTTACTGGATTATTAGTAATAATAGTAATCATTTAAAATTAGGCAAGACTGATTTTTCCCGAAAAAGTATCTTGTTTTATTCTGAAACCTGAACCTGTCAGTGGATGGACCGGGGGGAGGAAAATCATGAAGTCAACATTGATTCAAGTGAAATTCGGTATCTATTCATATGGGCAGCATTTCTATGAATTTATTATCTCTGAACGAAATCCGGCAACTGGTTCTGATTCCATGTCTTTATGAAAAGAGAAGTCTGGGACCGATTTCTGCAATAGATCCGGTACCTGTCAAGACCATAGCCTGTTTTAACTCCTGCTCGAGAACGGCAATATATTTTTCGACACCATTTTGCAGACCACCAACTGCAGCAATTGAAAATGGTCTGCCGATCATAACCCCATCGGCACCGAGTGCGAGCATTTTAAGAACATCGTTTCCGTTACGAATCCCCCCGTCCACGAGAAGGGTTGTCTTTTTACGGACAACAGCGGCAATGTCGGGAAGCACCTCTACCGTTGCCGGAGCAGAGTCAAATACTCTTCCCCCATGATTGGAAACAACTATACCGTCGACTCCTGCATCGATGGCCAAAAGAGCCTCATCGGGGGTCATAATGCCCTTGAGAATAAAACGGAGCCCGGATCTTTTTACGATTTCAGTTAATTTTTCAAGGGGTTTTGGTGATACCGGACGGCCCATTTTGCGGAGGGTAATGAGGCCGGCCGCATCAATATCCATACCAACGACATCTGTTCCTGTCTCTTTTGCCGCCTCAAGTTTTTCGTATAATTCTTTGTCCTCCCAGGGTTTTATGAAAGGAATTCCGTGTCCCCCCGAGTTTTTAATGGCTTCAAATCCTGCAAGATGGATGAATTCCGGAACGCCATCCCCGGTGCAGCCCATGATATTCTTAGCCAGGCAGCCACTGATTATGGCACTGATATATTCTTCCTCACTGATTTTACCGCCCATGTTGAATGACACGCCACCAATGGGGGCTGCAAAAACAGGCAGGGCAAAGCGGGTTCCGAAAAAAGTGGTTGTTGTGTCCGGGTCGGATATGGCATGGATAAGGCGCATGTTAAGGCGAATGTCTTTCAGTTTTTCAAAATTGACTGTAAAAGCGCTGCCGGTACCAAGACCACCCATACCGGGTACTTCCCCTCGGCAGGCCCGGCCATCACAAACCGGACAGACCCTGCAGAATCCTTCCATCAGTTTCCTGGCATTTTTACATATTTCTTTCATATTCAGTCACCATCTGTTATCCGGTTTTAATCCGGGATGTTCTGATTTTTATTGCGGCCAAAGTTCAGCCTGACACTGGTTGACTTTGGGATGTGCTTAATTTATCTGGTAATTGCTCGCAGGCACCCCAGTTTTTCACAGTCTCTCTTGTCCGCATGGGTAGGCTATAGCGAATAAAAGAGCCTGTAAAAATCTGCGGGACCTGAGACCAATTGCTTTATCTGCCGTATTTCAAAAACCACATTGTACTGGTTTAAAAATAATCTGGACAGATACTTTTTCATTTTCTCTGGACGGTAAAAAAATCATGAAGTCCGTATCTCATGGATACAGGGAAAATAAAATAGTTGATCACCAGCCATATTCGGCGAGCTGGACCAGGAAGGCAATGATTGCCCCGAGAAAAACTGCACCTATAGCGAGGAAGGCAAGGCAGTGGTTAATGAGTTTTTTATGATTTAAAAATAAAGCTGAAAAAATGGTTGGAAACCGTTTGAAAAAGGTGATTCTTCGGGTTTTTGAAAAAAAGAGCAAGGAGATTGCGGCCGAATTTGTTTTCATAATCTTTCCTCCCTTTGATATGTTTTTACCAAGTATAACAGGGGTGGGGTATCACAGAGTGAGCCCCCGGAGAATATTTAATAAATTTTTTTCTCATTACGTAAAAACTCAGTCTGCTGTTCGGGAGTCTGGGATGTGCCTGATTTCTGCGGCTCAGGAAAAATGAAAAATGGCTGATTCAGATTTTCATGGACAGTACCTGACAGAAAAACACCATGTAAGACTGTGGGATATCAGGCAGCATAAAAGTCAGAAAGAGTGATGTTCGGGAGGAGAATTATTTTTGACATCTGCAGTTTTTGGGTATATGTTCTAAAGTTGTAACTTAATTAGTTGATCAGTTGTCTCCCTGTAAAGGGCTTGAGGTGTAATCATCAACACAAAGGAGCTGATATGAAGAAAGGGGAAAAACTTGTAATCGTCGGGTGCAGCGGATCCGGAGGACCGGCCGCCATGATGTCAAAAAAACTTATGCCGGAGGTGGATGTTACAGTTATCCGTAAGGAAGAATTTTTCATAGTCAGGTGAGCTCTTCCCCACGTCGTGGCCGGTCTGGTCACCAGTGAATCGATTGTTATTCCTGACAAAAAACTCCAGGGTGCAGGAATTAATGTTGTACAGGATGAAGTTACCAGGGTGGATGCCGCTAAAAAAATGGTGTTTACTGCAGGTGGTAAGGAGTTCAGCTACGATAAACTCTATCTTGCCACCGGTTCCAGTTCTTTTGTACCGCCAATTGAAGGTAATGATCTAGAGGGTGTGATGACGCTTCGGGGCCAGGTTGATGCGGCTCGCATAAGGAGTTCAATTGCGGAAAACAAGGCCAGAAATTTTGTTTTTATCGGTGCAGGTTTCATCAGCATGGAAATTGCCACCCTGCTGGCTGAAACCAATGAAGAATCATATAAAATCAGCATTATAGAATTGATGGATCGTCCTCTGCCGTTAATGCTCGACAAGGATATGGCGGACTCCGTCAAGGAATACCTGGAAGAAAAAGGATTGCAGATTCGTACCGGTGAAAAGGTAGAGAAGCTGGTGGGTGAGAATGGCAAAGTCACCGGTGTGGTACTTGCATCGGGAGAACAACTTGATGCTGATATGGTGTTTATGAATGTGGGTGTTCGGCCAAATGTTGAGCTTGCAAAAGAAATTGGTCTTGAGATGGGACAATTCGGCATTAAGGTCAACAGCTTTCAGGAAACATCGGATCCTGACATCCTGGCCGGTGGTGACTGTGTCGAGAAGTTCAATTTCATAACTAAAAAGCCGACACCTGGACAATTGCGTGGTCCCGCAGTGGTTCAGGGAAGGCTGGCGGCAAAACGTCTTGCGGGTTTTGATGTCGAATTTCCGGGCGTTCTTGATGCCGGTGGTTGCAAGATGTTTGATATGACCATTACTGCCACAGGGTTCACTGAAGAAAACGCGGCAAAAGAGGGTTTTGACACTGTCTGCGCCACGGTTGAAACCAGGAGCAAGCACGGAATGATTCCGGGCATGAAACCATGGAAACTTAAACTGGTTTTTGATCGGAAGACCCAGAAGCTCATCGGTGGTCAGATTGTCAGCCATACAATAGCTCCTGCCAGGGAGATAGATGCGGTTACTGCATTTATTCTCGGTGGTAAAACCATTCCGGAACTTACAACGTTTACTTCCGCCTGTAATCCGGATATCTCATCGGAACCGAGTATGGAGCCAATTACCATTGCAGCGGAACATGCCCTGCAGAAATTGAAAGCGCAGTAAAAAACGGTTTGAATAATATATAAAACCGCAAAAGGCTGAACTGAAAACCCGGGATAACCCGGGTTTTCAGTTTGAAGGAAGGCTGTCAGAGGTGTGTAAGGTCTTAATATGCCGACGCCAATCCCGAATCCGTAATGGTTTTATGATATTTTCCTGACAATGATTTGAAAAAAGTCATAATTTCCAATCAAATAGATTTCTTCTAAATAACAAAAGTTATTTTGTAACTACTCCCAGGGGTAGCAATTATATAATTTTATTACCTCTGAACTGTAATTGCTCACAGGTGCCGCAGATTTTCGCAGGCTCTTCTTCGCTATAGCCCTACTATGCGGACAAAAGAGACCGTGAAAAGCTGGGGTACCTGTGAGTAATTACTGTTTCGAGGGTGGCATGAAGTCGTCACAACGGCAGGTGTAATTACAACAGATTTTCAGCTTTGTGGATATTTTTTTACTTGATTACCCATGAAAGTCAGCCAAATTGTGGATTGGGCCTGTTTTATCAGGCTGAGTTTGTACGTAATTAGAACGTACCGTCCATAGTTGGTCTTTTTGCCCGACATCTGCGTTGCCCGAAAAATTTTATCCGTGGAATATCAACTATATGCCTGCGGTAAAATTTCCCGTTCGCCTTAATCTCGAACAAAAAATCTTCATTTCTGGACAGACACTGGAAAATACTTTTAATTGTCATTTAAAACATGATGTTCCTGAAGATTCGGTTCTTTGGATGGAGTATTGGATCCCTTTTGCTGTAATGGGTGGGCTTGCTTTATAGGCTGTTTAACAATAGTATGGAGGAACGTAATCGCCAGGAGAAGTCCTTTTTCCTGTCAAAATAGAGTATAAAAGTGGGAGAGAAATTATGGCCAGTACAGGTTATTGGGCAGATCATTACCAGGAGAATCGCATGTCTGCAGACAAGGCGATTTTAAAAATTCATTCAGGGCAGAGAATCTTTATAGGCTCCTCCTGTGGAGAGCCGCAGCACCTTGTCAAAGAACTGGCTGACGCCAGCATCAGATTTACTGATCTTGAGATCATCAGATTATTCAGCAAGGAGTCGACATCATTATCTAAAATTGCTGAAAAATCCAAATCCCAGAATCTAAACATCCGTTCCTTTTATCTGGGTTCGGCAAATTCGCAAAGTTTTCAGGGGGACAGGCGCTTTATTACTCCGATTAATATTTCAGATGTACACAGGCTGATAAAATCACGTCTTCTCCCCATTCAGGTGGCTTTGATACAGGTTACTCCCCCCGATGATTTCGGCTGGATGAGTCTTGGTATCTCGGTTGATATCACTGAATCTGCAGCAAAGGCGGCAGATATAGTGATTGCCCAGGTGAACAGGAATATGCCCAGGGTCCTCGGCAGAAGTTATATCCACGTCAATGATATTGATTATTTTGTTGAACATGATGAACCGCTTATCGAGGCAAAAAAATATCCGGATGTGGAAATGGCGGATATGATAGCCAGATATGTTTCCAGGCTCATTGATGACGGTTCCACAATGCAGATGTCCCTGGGGACGACGTCGGAAGCGAATCTTCGCGCGATGATGCAGAAAAATGATCTGGGGATTCATACCCAGTTCCTCACAAACACCATTATGAAACTTGTTTCGATGGGAGTCATTACAAACAAGAAAAAAGGATACAATGAAGGAAAACTAATCGCCAGCAATGCCATTGGCAATAAAGACCTCTATGACCTGCTGGACAACAATGCGGCAATAGAGTTCCATCCTTCCAAATACGTCAATGATCCCCGGGTTATTTCACGTAATAATAAAATGGTGGCGATGAATGTGGGGCGTGAGATTGACCTGACCGGTCAGGTCGCAGCCGATGCCCTGCCCTTCAACAATTTTTCCGGGATAACCGGGATGCTTGATTTTTTCCGGGGTGCAGCAATGTCAAAGGGCGGGAAATCCATTCTCATGCTGACTTCGACCAAATCAAACATCAGGGAAAGCCGGATTGTCCCGAAACTGACCGAATCGGCAGTGGTTGTTCCAAGGAGTGAAGTGCAGTATGTGGTCACTGAATATGGTTCCGTCAACCTGTTCGGCAAAAGCTTCCAGGAAAGGGCAATTGCCCTGATCAGTATCGCTCATCCTGATTTTCGGGACATGCTTTTTGATGAGGCAAAGGAAATGGGACTTCTTGGTCCGGAGAGGTCACTGAAAGAGGAGATGCATTCAATTTATCCACTGAAGCTGGAAGAAGTCCATGTCATTGACAATAAAAAGATAACCTTCCGGCCGGTAAAGCTGACGGATGAGCGGTTTATTCAGGAGCACTATTACGGTCTCGATAAGGTGGATGTTGTGTCCAGGTTTTTCAATGAACGGACCAGTTTTGTCAGCAAACAGATTGAAAATACTTTTATTATTGATTATCACCGGGATCTGACCATTGTCGCGGTGGAAGGTGAACCCGGTTTCGAGCGTATTCTGGCGGTGGGTGAATATTATCTGGATCCTGATTCCAATATGGCAGAGATTGCCTTTTCTGTTGTTAAGAAATGGCAGGGCAGGGGACTGTCGACAATCGTGATAAAAAAACTGGCAGAAGCCGCAAGGGAGAGTGGTATTGCCGGATTGACCGCCTACACTTCGACATCCAACAAGGGAATGGTGAAACTCTTCAATCTTCTTGACTATGAGGTGAGTATCAAAACAGAAGACAACATGATAAATCTGACCTGTAAATTTCAGAAAGAAAAGGAGTAAAGATTTGTTATTCAGGTTTCTCTTTTTCTGTCTCTTTTTCGGGGTGCCGGTTCTTCCGACAATGGCCGGGGGATTACCGGCACCCGGGTTGTATACTTATATTGAGAGAACCGGAAAGAAGGAAATAGAGTTCTACTGGAAGGCTGTTGTCAAAAATGATCAGGTGCTTGTGCATGTTTTTGAGGATGGGAAATCGTTTTTCAACATCTGTAAAGGAGATGGAGCAACACTGAAGTGGAAGATCAAAAACAGGAACAAACATGATATCAGTGCCGAACGGAAAGGTGACAGCCTGTATATTTCAGGTATCAGAAACGGTAAACCGTACGAAAAAACAGTTACCATTGACAGTCGACCCTGGTATCAGCCGTTATCTTTTTCTCTAGGGAGTTTTCTTGATTCGGGTCGGTCAAAAACAACTTTCTGGACCATCAGGGCCGATACGATTGAGGCAATAGCCCTGCAGGTAGTGAAGATGGGTGAGGAAACAATAACTGTCTGTAATCGGTCAATGACCGCGTGGAAGATTGAGGTCAGGCCTGATGGAATACTGTCCCCCTTCTGGCACGGTTCCTACTGGTTCAGAAAGGAAGATAATCTGTTTCTCAGGTACAGGAGTGTCCATGGTCTGCCTGGTACGGAGGAGACAGTGGTTGAACTGATAAGGGAACCGGATTAAGGTTCCCTGCCATGAACTATTTGATCCGGCCAAGCCGGTTTATCCGTACATGTCTGTGCCGTTGATGATCAGCATCTTCGGTGAATTTGCTCATTTTTACAGGAGGATTTTATGCCAAATCTGAAAGGAACACAAACTGAAAAGAATATCCTGACCGCATTCTCTGGAGAATCACAGGCTCGTAACCGGTACACCTATTTTGCATCCCAGGCGAAAAAGGAGGGATTTGTACAGATCCAGCATATTTTTGAAGAGACTGCCAACCAGGAAAAAGAGCATGCAAAACGATTATTCAAACTCCTTGAGGGAGGAGAAGTAGAGATTGCCGCTACATTTCCTGCTGGAGTTATCGGCACTACTCTGGAGAACCTGGGTGAAGCTGCCGCCGGTGAAAATTATGAGCACACGACCATGTATCCTGAATTTGCTGCGACCGCGAGGGAGGAAGGTTTTGCCGCCATTGCAGCAATTTTCGAGGCAATAGCGGTAGCGGAAAAGCAACACGAAAAACGGTATAAAGATCTGGCGGAAAATATAGAAAAAAATCAAGTGTTCAGCCGGTCGGATACGGTGACATGGCGATGCAGAAACTGTGGATATCTCCATGAAGGGAAAGAGGCACTGGAAATGTGTCCCGCTTGCGCCCATCCAAAGGCTCATTTTGAAATTCTGGGAGAAAACTGGTAAAGGCCAGCCTGGGGAGTTCGATTTAATACCCCGTATTGAAAATACGGGGTATCATCAGTCCCTGTCCAGATTTCTGTTAAGCTCCTTGAACGTTTTCGACAGTATTGAGTCAATGAAATCACGGGCTTCCATGTCCCAGGAAGATCCTTCCTTTATAATGCTTTTGCCTGTTGTCAGGTCCAGAAGAATAATCTTCATATGTCTGACCTGGCAATTGTCAGACCAGCGACAGTGGATATTTAACCTGCCGAGGACGGCGAGGTGT
Source organism: Desulfomarina sp. (assembly GCF_054039375.1). NCBI lineage: Bacteria > Pseudomonadati > Thermodesulfobacteriota > Desulfobulbia > Desulfobulbales > Desulfobulbaceae > Desulfomarina > Desulfomarina sp. The sequence goes on from NZ_JBPLBA010000155.1 coordinate 9,321, forward strand.
ATATTCTCTTTTTTTGCTGTTGCTTTTATGGCAGAGAGTTTCAGGTTTGTTCTGGTATAGTATTTCTTTGAAGAGCCTGATGCCTTGAGTTTGGCTATTTTTTTAATTTTATAATAGGACTTTTTTAACCTCAGTTTGTCAGAGTCATCTATCCGGTATTTCAGGTTATCTTTGAGGTAGGAAAGAAACGAAATTCCTTCGTCGTCAAATACCCAGGGAAAGATGCCCACGTTGAGGATTTCCGGTCTCTTTTCTGCAACTGTCTCGACCACTGCAGGTTCTTTTTTCAGGTCTGGTTGTTTGCTTCGCTTGACTTTTCGGGGAGGAATAATTTTCTGTTTATTTCGTTTCAGTACAATTTTTTCAGCCGGAGCAGGAGCAGGACCAGGCACAAACGGTTCTTCCATTTTCAACTGTCGAGGGGGTTGGGGCCGTACAGCTGTGGTCTTCTGGATACTCTGCACCATCTGGCCATAGGCAATGCCGATTTTATTTTCCTGAAGAATAATACCTTCCGCAACATTTCTTCTTACTTTGGTGATTCTGATTTTTCCCGTGTGGATTTGCTCAACATCGAGAACTTCTCCTGTTTTCGGGTGCTTGATCACTTCTCCTTCCTTGAAGACAATGAACTCAGTTCCATAGTCAAGCCCGGCTGTAAGGCCCAGATCAACGATAACTGATTTGCCGTCTCTTTTAACTATGTATCCGGTGAGAGGGAAATTGCGTATTATTCTTTTGGTCAGAAGCTCCACCAGGGACTGCAGATCATCAGATGCGCTGCCTCGAATATTTTCCGCTGCAATGATGGAGCCGGATTCCACACTGATGACACGGGAGTTGATTTCAATGGAGTTTTTCAATTTGAGGACGGATCCGGTAATAATGACTTTAACTCCCAGGATTTTTCCCAGTTCACTGGCACTGTTTTCGTCAATCAGGCCGGTTGTGGCCAGTTTCTGTTCAGAGATGATTTTCTGCAGCATGGCTCTTTCCACGACATCAAAACGGCCGCTTTTAACAATGGATGTAATGAACCACTCGGAAATAATGGCTCCCATTCCCTGGGTATTCAGCTTGTCTCCATGGAGAACAAAATCGAGCACTGCAATTTTCGTTTTTTGAAAATCCGCAGATGAATTTCGGGGGGTGACACTGACCAAAAAGGAGGACAGGAAAAGGACAAGAGCTAAAATACTCAGATGACGGGTAATAGAATTCATCATGTAATTACTGGCAGAATTTTTTATTTAAACAAGTGATTATTCACTGGGATCCACGGTTTTTCACGGTCTTTTCAGCTGGTACAGGCAGGTTTTAAGCCGATTTGAAAAATCGAAAAGATGAAATAATATATTACGTTCGTGAAATTATTGCATGTCAAACCTGCAAAAAAGTTCTTGATTACCCATGAAATTCAGCCAAATTGTGGATGTGCCTGTTTTATCAGGCTAGCCTGCGGTCAAAAATCACTGGAAATCTCAAATGATAAGGAATTCAAATGAAAAAGTGTCAATCCAGATCATTTTATAATCAGTCT
>NZ_JBPLBA010000156.1:0-4431 GCF_054039375.1 Desulfomarina sp.
CACAGGGGTAGCAATTATATGATCTTATTACCTCTGAACTGTAATTGCTCACAGGTGCCGCAGATTTTTGCAGGCTCTTTTGTTCGCTATAGCCTACCTATGCGGACGAAAGAGACCGTGAAAAGCTGGGGTACCTGTGAGTAATTACCATAAATATTCAGAAAAATACTTAGCCAACCCCTGTAACCAAGTCATTTCACTACTAGTCACGTCAACGATGAAATGACGTAATATTGCGCTGTAATTTTCTGTACCATTCTGCCTGCGGCTTTGAGCGCATAGTTGAGCTATGTAACATAAGCCGCAGGCAGGATGGCGCGAAAAAGGACAAGCAAGATACGTCAGAGCAGTGTTGACGAGACACCAGTTACAGAGCGACATCCTGTTCAGTTTTCAGGCCGAACCCGCCTGCCGGACATAAACCGTCCACATTGAACGATACAATAGACAACGAGAAGCGAAAATAATATTCTGCCCCAGAAAACTCCGGTGATTTTGCCGCCAATGGCCACCATCAGAAGCGTATCTTCAACCAGTCCATGACACAGTCCCATCATAGCCATAGAATAAAAAAGCTCCTCCCGGTCCATCTTCCCCCTTGCCGTTTCCCGGATAATCATTGCCCCGCCATATCCAAGTCCCATTACCATACCGACAACAGTTACCGGCGCAGCATTATTACCCATACCGAAAACCGGCAGAACAGGAGCCAGGATTTTTTCGAGCAGAGTGAGAAGACCCACGGCCCGCAATATACGCATGACAATGAGTATACAAAAAATAATCAAAACAATCAGGGCAATATTCTCCAGTTGATCAAGCGCCCACTCCACCAGGGTCTGACTGGTCTCGGCTGCCTTGAAATACACAGTTGCCTTCTCCTGCCAGAAACCGAAAAATAAACTTAAATGATGGAGAATTGTCCCGTAAGTAACAGCTCCCACGAGACGAAGCAACCCGATGGGGACAAGGGACGCGCCGGCCTTTTTACTGACGCTCAACTCAATGGGCAGGGCATGGGCGATAAGCATGGCAGAACAGAGAACGGTTATCTGGGCTACTGTCAAATCCAGGGAAGGCGCCAGAACCGCAAAAACAGCAAGTCCTCCGTAAAGACTGGTCAGCATGGCACTAGCCCAGACGAGGCCAAGAGAGCCGGGAAGGCCCATAACTCCCATAACAGGCTCAAGCACAACACTGAAAAAAGAAACGAGCCCGAACTGTTCAAGAATCCTGGTGATAATAAGGACGGGGACCGTTATTTTCAACAGTTCCCGGCTGGTCTTCCAGGTGTCGACGAGAAGAACAGCACTCTGTTCCCTCAGGAATCTTCTGTTCATACCGTTCTAGATTTTTTTTCAGGAGAATTCTTGTTGTTTTTAGAGGTGTACAGCTGACAGGAAAGACCTGAGTTCGCCAGAACAACCCTGGCAGGATTCTGCCTGCTTTTAAAACCGACAGCTCGACAGCCATGGGGTTTGGAAGGATCATAAGTAATATAATAGTGGACGCAGTTTCTACATTGTATTTCGACAGAGGACATAACTCAGGCCTTCCATTACGTAATTGTTCACAGGTAATTAACCTCTTCAGGGAGAAATCTTTCTGGGATAATCAAAAAACAGAAGAGAACCTTTTCCATCGATCCGCTGAAACCCTTTTTTTCCCCGGAACGCAATCCCCACTATGCCACAGGTGGGAACATTATCAAACGTTTCTCCACAGAGATACCCTGCGACATCGGTAATCACGGAATTATGCCCGACCATGAAAATCCGGTCAACCTCATCAAGATGATATTCTGCCACATCGAGAAAATAACTGAATCCTGAAAAATAAAGACCTCGGTCATAGATGATATCTCTCTTACCGTAACCGATTCCCGCTGCTATAAATCGGGCAGTCCTGCGGGCCCGCAGGGCTGGACTGGAGACAATACGGTCGGGGAAAATATTGCGCATGGAGATCCTGCCTGCCATAAACGGTGCATTCATTCTTCCCCGTTTATTCAGCGGTCTGTCAAAATCATCAAGATCCGGATCAGCCCAGCTTGATTTGGCATGTCGTATAAGATAAAGTTCTTTCATCCGGACATATCTGTTACGGTTGAATTCAGGCCGCTACGCGGAAACCTCACGATCTGTAGTCGGCATTAATTTTTACATAATCCACTGAAAAATCACAGGTATAAACCTCTTCACATCCGGTTCCGTCCTTCAAATCTATACAAATCGAAAAGGACTTTTCCTTCAAGATCTCCGAGGCAGCTTCTTCCGCCTCACTGCCGAGAAACTGACCGTTTTTTACAATAAGAACATCTCCAAATGCCAGGTCAACTCTTTCAGGATAAATCCGTACGCCTGCCCTGCCCACAGCAGCCATTATTCTTCCCCAGTTGGCGTCTTCTCCGAAAAAAGCTGTTTTCACAAGACTGGATGTTGCCACTGTTCTCGCAATGATCTCCGCTTCCTCGTCCTCTTTTGCCCCGCATACTCTGACGGTAATTGTCTTTGTGGCCCCTTCCCCGTCCGCTACAATCTGTAATGCCAGATCCTTCAGGACCGTTTCAAGAGCATCCTGAAAAACAAGCTGATCATCAGGAGAATCTCCGTCAATCCACGGATTGTCTGCTCTGCCGTTGGCCATCACCAGAACCATGTCGTTTGTACTGGTATCCCCGTCAACAGTAATTCTGTTGAAAGTCCGTTCCACCCCGAAAAGCAGTGATTTGTGGAGCTCGGGGAAACTGATCTGGGCATCGGTGACGATGAAGGCAAGCATGGTGGCCATGTTGGGCATGATCATACCGGCACCCTTGGCCATCCCCATGAGCCGGACTTCTCTGCCACCTATTTCCACTGTGTCACAGGCGACCTTTGGTCGGGTGTCAGTGGTTATAATCGCTTCTGCAACTTTATCAAAATTGTCGGAAGACAACCCTTTGACAAGCCTGGTCATATTTTTTTCAAATGCAGCCACATCAAGCTGTTCTCCGATTACTCCAGTCGAGGCCAGCTGCACCATTTCATCAGGAACGCCCAACGTCTCCGCAAGACACGCACTGGTTGCCAGCGCATTTTTTTCCCCCTCCTCGCCGGTACAGGCGTTGGCGCAACCACTGTTAACGAGGATGGCCTGGGCCCTGCCCTCCTTGAGTCGCTCAATATCAATAACAACAGGGGCGGCTTTGACCTGGTTAGTCGTAAAAACACCGGCAGTAACACAGGGTTCATCACTGAAAATTAATCCAAGATCAAGCCTGTCACGGTATTTTACCGAGGCTTCAACAGCAGAGTACAAAAAACCTTCAATATTCATTCAAACTCCATAGACAAGAGGTTATCCGGCTAAACCGCTCACCGAAAAAATCTCCGGACCATTCCTTTCATTGACCCGGCATGTTTCTGCAAGTAACATCTTAAGTACCACATTTTTACAGGCTCTTTTGTGCGCTGTAACCTATCTGTACGAGCAAAAAAGACCTTGAAAACGGGATTCCTGATAGCGAGTACCTGTCCATAAACAGGCCAGGCACTCGAGTAATACAGCAATTTATTTGAAAAATCACAATACACAACACACATTTTCGCCACAGTTTGGATTCAAGGCCCATATAAACATCTACCACTTATCATACTGATAACGCTAGTATTAAATTATGCCTCAATCCCGGAACCGGCAAATCCGGAAGCTCCCGGGTTCGATAAAATTACCAATCCCCCAGAGCAAAGAAAATAAAATAATGAGTTTCACTGAGAAAGTGAATCACTGATTATAATAAAAATCCTGATTACGTACAAAACTCAGCCTGCTGTTTGTCAGTCTGTGGATGCGCCTGTTTTATCAGGCACATTCACAATCCGACAGAGTTTCATGGGCAATGGGGGATAACATATCGTAACATATTAAGATAAATGAAAAATTATTTTTCCAATTTTCTGAAATGCAGAATTCGGTTTATAAGTTTTTTGTATATAATTTCAGTAAATATGGTATTGTTGTCTTCGCATTATGTCATAAAAAAGCATGCAGTTAATACAAATTTCAACTAATAAATCTTCTCCCGATCCAATTTGGTGTTTTCCCGTTTCATAGAATAAAACCTGATCCACAGAAGAGAACACCGGAATTTGTAACTCCTCGCAGGGGGGTAGCAACTCTATGATTTTATTACCTCTGAACTGTAATTGCTCACAGGTGCCACAGATTTCTGCAGGCTCTTCTGTCCGCCATAGTCAATCCAGGCGGACAGAAAAGACCGTGAAAAACCGGGGTGCCTGCGAGCGATTACCGAAATTCACAAAAGAACAGACAGTCTGAAGTGTATGACTATTCCTGAACCACACTGGAGTTATTCCATTTACTCCACAACCCTGCTTCTTGCAGATTTCTTCATCCGTATCGCCCTGTCGCTCCGGGTGATCATGCGCA
>NZ_JBPLBA010000157.1:0-3647 GCF_054039375.1 Desulfomarina sp.
TCCAGTCCATTTGCGTATGGTTGTGAGAATAAAATCGGTCAGAAGTTCCGCATCAGAAGAGAGCAAATCCCTGACCAGGGTGACCTTGACAATCAGATCAATGGAACCGTGCACGGCGTGCACTTCCCTGACTTCATCCAGGGCAATGAGTTTGTTGAAGATGCGCTGTTCGTATTTCCCGTCCACGTTTAAAAGGATAAAAACAGTCATTTCCGGACGCATTTCAGGGTATTTCTGTTCTTTATGCCTGGCCATTTTTTTTCTGAATTCCTCCATGTCCTTGGGGATGAGCTTGTCGACACCGATACCGTATTTTCTTTTTTTCCCCATTTCCCACTGGTGGGTGGAAATATAGAGATAGAGATCGTCAACGGTTCTTCCGGGAAAAGAGTGGATCAGGTTGCTCTCCTTTATGACAGTGGCAAGCGGTTTATAAATAGTGTTGTACCAGTCAAGAGCGGCATCCCTGTAGTTTACCGTTTCTTCCTGTTCTTTTTCCAGGTATTTTCGGTGTTCCTCAATTTGTTTTTCAAGGTGGTCAAACAGGCCGAGTTCTGTCAGTTCAATACGTTGCGGGAGACCACCTTTATCTTTGAACTCTGTTTTTTCACGGTATAATCTGTTTTCCAGACTGTTTTCCGATGGCAGCAGTTCAATAATATGTGAGCGGATTTCTCTGTATCCCAACCGTTTTGCTGCCTGGAAGCGGTGATGGCCATCCAGAATATAGTAATCATCTTTGATCTGGTAGAGGGAGACTGGCGGCATGGCTCTGCCTGCTTTCATGGCTTTGAGAATGGCTTCGAGCCGTTCATCCATACCTCCTTTTCCTGTTCTGAACTGATTATCGAAATCATGGTACCTGCCGACACTGCCGACTATTTTTTCCAGGGGAACCATGGAAGTACCCCGTTGTATCGATTCGTAGGCCTTTTCTTTTTCTCGGCGACTGTTGAAACTGCGGGACCTGGAATCAGCATCCGGGTCCTTCTTTTTTTGAGTGTTGCTTTTCAGGGTTTGAAATGGGTTAAATTTCGAGAATATAGAAACCATAACAGTTAATTACCCGGGTTGTATTGACAATTGAAATTCTCTCGGAATTATCCGCAAAATATTTATGAATATGGCCATGAAGAAAGTATGTCGGTTTATATCTTTCTATAAACGTATTGTAGTAAGAAAATCCTTTATGACAAGGGTCATCCTCATCGTTGACGTGTCGAGGTGGGGCATGGGTCAGAACAATGTCTGGTGCACCTTTCTGCCAGAGTGAGAATCTCATCCTGTTCATAAATCGCTTCATCTCTTTTTCCGTATATTGATTTACCCCGCCGTTATACCACCTGGACCCGGAAAAACCGATAATTTTCAAGTTATTAAAAGTTACCAGTTTTCTGTCGATATTCCGGCATCCTGAAGGCGGGGAAGTCGTGTAGCGGAGGTCGTGGTTGCCAAGGATATACATAAGCGGGACATTGAATTTAAATGTCAGTGAGCTTAAATATTCAGGTGGCAGATCCCCGCAGGAGAGAATAAGATCAATTTCATCCCTGACAGGATTACTATCTCCTGCTTCGAGGAGGGGGGCAAGAACGGTATCTGAGACAATCAGAATTTTCAAAACGGTATTGTAGAGCTCTTTTATGAAAACCAGAAAATGTGATTTTTGAAATATGCCAGATAAATGGCTGAGCATCGGGCCCAGCTATGCTTCCGGCATATTTATCCGCTGAAGCACTATGACAATCAAGATGTATTTTACATGAATTGAAGAGGATAAACACTCTTTTTCAGGAATACAGGGGGAAGAGAAAGAAGGGGAAGGAAAATTAAAAATGCTCTCATATGTTAATATGCGGCACTTTTAATTTCCCTGTTTCTTAAATTTGAATGAACAATTCTCATTGTTCAAGGCGCGTTTGTTTCGTTCGGTATCCGGTGCCCGCAAGAACGGTGACAATACCCATACCAAAAAGAAGGAGTGACGCAGGTTCGGGAACAGTATTGACCAGTTCACCCTGGAGAATGACATTTCCTTCATAAAATCCCGTAAACTGACCGACATCGTTCATGGCCCAGGCGCCAAACCAGAATACCATCTGCCCAGCCTGGTTATTATACCAGGGTGAACTGTTGCCGTAAAATGCAGGGTCATCCATATCCAGAGTGAGACTGAATATGAATTCCGGATAATTGCTTTCGTGGAAACCAAAACCATGGTTGTAATCGTAATCCCATTCAGCATCATCAGACGCCCACCAGTCCTGGAGATCTCCATTATTGTTGTCCGGCCTGGGGCCCCATGAAGAGGGCCACGAATCAATATATGGATGCCAGTTCGGGTCTGTCGCAGAAGCTGAAACCCAGTCCTGAACCTTATATGTTTCTCCCCAGTTGTTTCCATGTCCGCCATAGCCCCAGAGTTGCAGGTCAACGATCCTGTCTTCTCCGAGTGTCCAGAGTACGAAAGCAGTGTTACTTGATTGTTGGTAACTGGCGTACTGATCAGTGTACACCCCCTGCTGATCGTTCCAGGTTTTAAATAGCCGGGCACCAGAATAGAGGCCATTATCAACGGGGCTCGATCCGGATGCACCGTTGACAAAAGTATAACTCATCATCTGGGTTCCGGTGAGTGTGAATTCATATGTGGCCATTGATGCCGCAAAAACTGTTGTGGAAGCTGCAAGAGTTAAGACTGTTAAAATGATTGTGAGTATGACACTGGATCTTTTTCTCATGGTGTAACCTCAAAAGCTTGTCTGAAAGTCCATCGCCGGCAGACGTTTTTATTGTATCCGGCGGGAACATAATTCCCGGAGGCATTAAGAACCACAGATACTGGAATGGTGAGCCTTCAGGCCCATTTCTTCCTTCACTCTTAGTCAGTTAACAATAAATGCTAACAAATTGCAAGAGCGTTTATCCAGTATTGCCTGGAAAACTCTTTCAGCCGGTTTTGAGGACAACAGTTCCAAATGGCGGGACTTCAAAAACATCGGAAGTGATTGCTGGGATATCGTCGGGAAAATCACCGGGTGGAAGGGCCGTGCTGTCAATGAGAAGATGCCAGGAATCTTTTTCAGACGGTATTTGTGGAAGAGTGAATTTCAAATTATCTGTTTTGTGGCCGTTCATCATTATAAAAAAAGCAACCTGACTGCCATCCTGGTCCGGTCCGGAGAGCATGAAGGCCAGGCCGGGACAGTCGTGACTCCAGTTCTGCTGTCCTGGGACCAGGAACTGCCATGAGATCTGCACTTGTTGCAATTCATTGACGGTCTGTCCTTCGGGGCTGAAAAATTGTTCCTGCCTGAAAAGTACGGAGCTTTTTCTCAACTGGATGCATTTTTTTACAAACCGGTAAAAGTCCCTGTGAGTTTCGAGAAAGGACCAGTCCAGCCAGCTGATTTCATTATCCTGGCACCAGCTGTTGTTGTTACCTCTTTTTGTTCGGGCAAATTCATCTCCCCCGCTCATCATCGGTACTCCCTGGGAAAGAAAGAGGAGGACTATAAAACTTTTCATGCGGCGAAAGCGCAGTTCAATGATATCCTGACGGTCAGTTTCCCCTTCACAGCCACTGTTCCAGCTGATGTTGTGGTTCTCCCCGTCCCTGTTTTCTTCTCCGTTGTTGTGGTTATGTT
>NZ_JBPLBA010000158.1:0-24749 GCF_054039375.1 Desulfomarina sp.
CTCGCCTATTATCGTGGTGTAAACAGGCAAAAATAATGCTATAGAAAGAAGTCAAAGATTGTCCACGGGATCTAATTTCGAACCGCGATCCGGTCTTCATATCTAATTACAACGTAAAAATAACAATATAAATTAATTATCCAGAAATTTTGGAGATATTATGAAAAAAAATATTTACCAGGAACCATTGGTCAGCAGATACACCAGCAATGAAATGCAATATCTGTTTTCAGAAGAAAAAAAATTCACCACATGGAGAAAATGCTGGGTCGCTCTTGCCGAGGCACAATTTGAGCTCGGCCTGAACAATATTATCAATGAAAAAATGCTCGATGAGCTTAGAAAAAACATTAATAATATTGATTATGACATTGCTTCAGCTAAAGAAAAAGAGATCAGGCATGATGTTATGGCTCATGTTTATGAATATGGGACACACTGTCCTTCCGCCGAAGGTATAATCCATCTTGGCGCTACTTCTCAATTCGTTGTCTGTAATACAGATCTGCTTATTCAACGTGAAGCTTTTCGTCTTGTCAGAAAAGCTCTTCTCGGTGTCATTCGGAATCTTGCTCAATTCTCCGCTCAATTTAAAAACCTTCCAACCCTGGGTTATACTCACTATCAACCGGCGCAACCGACCACCGTCGGAAAACGCAATACTCTGTATATTCAGGATTTATTAATGGATCTTGAATATGTTGATTTCTTTCTTGATAAGATGAAAGCCCGGGGGGCCAAAGGCACCGTCGGCACCCAGGCTACTTTTCTGGAGCTCTTCAAAGGTGATCACGAAAAGGTGAATAAACTTGATAAACTGGTTGCAAAAAAACTCGGCTTTGATGCCGTTTTCAGCGTTACCGGCCAGACCTATAGCAGAAAACAGGATATGAAACTTGCAGAAACACTTTCCGGTATTGGCGCAACTGCCCATAAATTCGCGGTTGATCTGCGCCTGCTCTCTAATTTAAAGGTCCAGGAAGAACCTTTTGCAGAAAACCAGACGGGCTCCTCAGCCATGGCTTATAAAAGAAACCCAATGCGTTCCGAACGAATGACCGGACTGGCCAGAAAACTGATGGGGCTTGTTCAGAATTTCAGCTCAACTTATGGAAATCAGTGGTTTGAGAGAACACTTGATGATTCCGCCATCAGACGCATGGATATCCCCCAGGCATTCCTCCTCACAGATGCAATATTAAAGTTATTTATTAACATTACCTCCAATATGGTTGTTTATCCGAACCAAATCAAGCGACAGCTCCTGGCTGAATTGCCCTTTATGGCAACTGAAAAAATACTGATGGAGGCTGTCGAACGAGGAGCCAGCAGACAGGAGATGCATGAACTCATCAAGGAACACGCATTTGCTGCCGGCAAAGTAGTTAAGGAGGAAGGTGGTGACAATGATCTTCTTTTGCGACTGGCCGGAGATAAAAGAGTCCCCTTCTCTCTTGAAGAAATCCAGGAACTCATCGGTGATTTTTCCCAGTTCACCGGCAGAGCCAAGGAGCAGACGGAAGAATTTCTGGAGCAGTTGGTTACCCCGCTGCTTGAAAACAACAGAGAAGACCTGGACGTACCTCTGGATGCCAGCCTCTCAGTCTGAAATTATGAAAGAAACTGAAAATTTCAAAGAGTTGTTCCTGAGAATCGGTCCGGAAAGATATCATTTTCTGAAATTCATCCTTGAAGGATATGACAATCTGGCTGTTCTCTCCTGTATTGAAAACAAAAAAGGACTGGTTGTTCTCCGCTATGGTGACAAAAGTGAAAAGGAGGTGTTTTCACTACTCTCCAGCATAGCAGGGTTATTACCTACGTCAAATCACTTACATAAACATAAAAGTTGATTTTATTTCTATGGCAGATAAAATTTTTTACATTAAAACCTTCGGCTGTCAAATGAACGAGCGGGACTCGGAAATCATTGCCCAGTCACTGGCGGGCCATGGCTACATTGAAGGGATGGATTTGGACGATGCCGATCTTGTCGTCCTCAACACCTGCTCTATTCGTGCTAAAGCTGAACAGAAGGTTATGAGCCTGCTTGGCTACCTGCGAAAAAACAAGCAGAAAAACCCTGCCCTTAAAATATGTGTGGCCGGATGCGTTGCCCAGCAGGAAGGGAGTCGAATCATTGACAGGATGAATCATGTGGATCTGGTAATCGGCACCCAGAATATTTACAATATCGCAGAACTTCTCGAAGAAACCAGCCGGAGCGGATCTGTAGTGGCCACCGATCTTAAAGATCAGTATGACATTCCAAATCTGCTGCCCTCTTCAGTTTCCGGAAATGATCAGGGTAACACCCTTTTTCGTCAATTTGTCACTATTATGCAGGGGTGCAACAACTATTGCACATACTGTGTCGTACCCTACACAAGAGGTCGTGAAGTTTCACGTAAGTACAGAGATATAGTTGACGAAGTTAAAGTATTGGTTAATGAAGGCGTAAAGGAAATCACTCTCCTTGGACAGAATGTGAATTCCTACGGTAAGACCAATGAAGTCCATCCTGAAAACAGGAATTATTCTTTCAGTGACCTGCTTCATGATGTTGCAGCAATACAAGGTCTGAAAAGATTGCGATTCACCACTTCCAACCCCAAGGACCTGACGGAAGAGCTGATGACCTGCTTCAGGGATATCGATATTCTCTGCCCGCAGTTCCATCTGCCTGTCCAGGCCGGGTCCGACTCCGTGCTCAAAAGAATGAATCGGAAATACAGTGTGGCCGGCTATCTTGAAAAAGTGGCTAAATTAAGAGAATTCTGCCCTGATATTGCCTTGACTACCGATATTATAGTCGGTTTTCCTGGAGAAACTGAAGACGATTTTGCAGGGACAATGCAGCTCCTGGAAACCGTGCGTTACCATGGTTCTTTTTCTTTTAAATATTCCGACAGACCCGGGACCCGTGCCAGTACATTTGATAAAAAACTTCAGGTTGAAGAAAGCGTTAAATCCATGCGTCTGTCGCGATTTCAAGCCAGGCAGGATGAGATCAGCCTGGAGCGCAACAGAGAGTTTCTCGGAAAGACAAAAAGTATCATGATAGAAGAGTGCTCGGAAACAGGGGCCAGGGGTCGCACCGACACCAACCACATAGTACACCTGCCCTGCCCCCCTGGACGTCCAGTTCCGGGTAGCTTTATCGACGTGAAAATTGTCCACGCCGGCAATCATTCACTTCGTGGGGAAATTTTGAACTTATAATAGGTAAACTACGCGGTTCCAAAGGACTTTTGCAGGCTCTTCCTGGCTGCACAACCTGCCTGTGCGGACTATAAAGTGACCGTGAAAGCCGGGCAAGGAACATAAGGCTGGCATGAATTCACTCAGCGTCCTTGTCAAGACCCGGCAGCACGAGGTTTTTTTTCGCCGGCTCCGTCCTGGGGCCGGCGGACCTGGCAACCCTGCGCACCGTCCTGTTTGAGACTCTCTTTCCCTTCGCTGCAACGCCTTTTATAAGATAGTCATCAAAGATAACATCCAGAACATTGGTTCTGGCCCTCTGGGACGGTGTCATATATACCCTGGCAAACTGCTCTTCTCCCTGGGTCAGCAGAAGAATCCTGGATTTTTTATGCTCCGGAAAAAGCCGGTATTCCTTTTCCAATATGAACTTCGGTGTCTTAAATCGTTTCACATAGGCCTGACTGGTTTTTCCGTCCCGGTATATTACATTAAAAACACTCTTTCTTTTTACAACTCCAAGCCACTCCAGCTCATGGCCGACAAAAAGCTTTTCCGTTACCGGAATAATTTTGTACAGACCATTTGTAAAGATAAGAAACAGCCGGTCATATTCCGAACAGGTAACAGACTGATCCTTTTTTTCATCCTCAACCTTGATCTGGCTGCCCAGAAATCCGCTTTTACGATTATAACCGATAACCAGGTTGGAAAGAGCCACTTTCCTGATGCTGACTTCCGAGAAACTCTTGATTTTCGTCCTTCGCGGATATAAATGACCGTACTTCTCCAGGAGTTCATCAAGGAATGAAATGGTATATTGAACCATGTCCTGCAGGGATTTTTTTATCCCGGTGATCTCTTTTCGTATCCTGTTGATTTCCTTCTTCTGTTTATTGATATCCCACCGGGAGATACGTTTAATCCGGATCTCAAGCAACCTCTCAATATCCTCTACGGTAACCGGTCTCAGAAGCTCCCCGCTGAACGGTGCCAGACCTGTTTCCACACTTTTTATAACAGCTTTATAACTTGTCTCCTCCTCAATATTTTTATAGAGACGCTCCTCGATAAAAATCTGTTCCAGCAGCCTGGCCTGCAGTTTCTCTTCCAGTCTGCCCAGATCAATTTCCAGCCCTTTCTGCAGATCATTTTTTAATTTCCGGGTGTTATGCTCAAGCACACGGGTAACGGTGGTTGTTTCCGGGGTTGTGCCGTTAATGAGTGTCAGGTTGGGAGTGATGGATATTTCACAATCGGTGAAAGCGTAAAGGGCCTTGATCGTGTCTTTTGCGTATACACCCCGCGCAAGTTTAATCTCTATTTCGACTTCTTCCGCGGTATAATCGTTTATGGAAACAATTTTGATTTTTCCTGCCTTGGCCGCCTTTTCAATCGAATCAGTCAATGACTGGGTTGTGGTTGTGTAGGGTATTTCCTTAATTATTATTGTTTTTTCGTTCTGCTCTTCGATCCTTGCCCGGCAACGGATCTTTCCATTGCCGTTATCATAATTGCTGACATCAACAAACCCTTTCTGGGGGAAATCGGGAAAAAGAACAAATTCCTCCCCTTTCAGGATTTTCTTCTGGGCCTCCAGCAATTCACAGAAATTATGGGGCATTATCTTTGTGGCCATGCCCACGGCAATCCCTTCAGCTCCCTGGAGCAGAAGAAGAGGAATTTTTGCGGGCAGTGTCACCGGTTCCATCATTCTGCCATCATAGGATTCAACGTATTCCGTCAAATCCCTGTTAAAGAGGATTTCCTTTGCAAGCGGTGAAAGTCTGCACTCAATATATCTGGCTGCAGAGGCCCGGTCCCCGGTGAGAACATTGCCGAAATTGCCCTGCTGGGTGATGAGATAACCCTTGTTGGAAAGATTGACCAGAGCGGCAAATATTGACTGATCCCCGTGGGGATGGAGTTTCATGGTTTCTCCGACAACATTGGCCACCTTGTGGAACCTGCCGTCTTCCATGTTGAACAGGGTCTGAAGAATACGACGCTGGACCGGCTTTAAACCATCATCAATGGAAGGAATGGCCCGCTCCCTGATAACATATGAAGTGTATTCAAGAAAATTTTTATCAAAAAGCTGATGGAGTGTACCTGCAGTTGATTCCATAGTTGCATCAGTCCTCAAAGATTAAATTTTCCATGATATATTTTCGACGGTCCGGAGTGTTTTTCCCCATGTAGAATGAAAGAACTTTCGAGACTTCGCTCAAAGAATCGAGAGTTACCTGTTTCAGCCTGATGTCCGGCCCTATAAACTGCTTGAACTCTTTTGGTGAAATTTCACCAAGTCCCTTGAATCGTGTGGTCTCCACAACTTTTTTGTTTTTCCCTTTCCCCTGCAGTTTCCGGGTCGCGCTGTTTTTTTCTTTTTCGGAATAACAGTAAATGGTTTCTTTTTTTGTCCTCACCCGGAAAATAGGGGTTTCGAGAATATAGATATAACCGAGCTTTACCAGGGGTTCAAAATAGTGAAGAAAAAATGTCAGCAGCAGATTACGGATATGCAGGCCGTCAACGTCTGCATCCGTGGCCAGAATGACTTTGTCATAGCGAAGATCGCTTATGGAATTTTCGATATCAAGTGCACGCATAAGCGAATACATTTCGTCATTTTTGTAAAGAACAGCCAGTTTCTGTCCAAGTACATTCATCGGCTTGCCCTTCAGGGAAAAAACCGCCTGGGTTAACGGGTCCCGCGAAGAAACAATTGACCCGGCCGCAGACTGCCCCTCGGTGATAAAGAGCATGTTTTCCTGGTTCTTTTCCGATGGCTTTTTCCTGGACGGATGGTATTTGCAGTCCTTGAGCTGGGGGATCTTAAGAGCCACTTTCTTGGCCTTGGCCCGTGCCTCCTTGCGTACGGACTGCAGTTCTTTTCTCACCTTTTCATTTCTGAGGATTTTTTCAATCAGGATATCAGCAGATTCGGTATCCTTGTACAATGCGCTCGAAACCGCGTCCCTCACCTTGTTGACCACAAAAGATCGGATTTCTGTGTTGCCGAGTTTATTCTTGGTCTGGGATTCAAAGACCGGATCCTTGATTTTTATGGCCAGGGTCCCGACAATACCGTCCCGAACATCTTTGTTGACAAATTTCCGGCCGGCGTATTCGTTAATTCCCTTCAGAATACCTTCCCGAAAAGCCGACAGGTGCGTTCCTCCCTCACTGGTATATGTCCCGTTGACAAAGGTGAAATACGTATCCCCGAAGGAATCCGTATGGGCGAAGGCAAACTCCAGAGTCCCCTCCTTATAATAAATCGGTTTATACAGGTTAGCTCCATCCAGTTCCTTGTCGAGCAGATCCAGCAACCCGTTGGCTGAATAAAAAAGTTTTTTATCAAGATACAATTTAAGCCCGGCATTGAGATACGCATATCTCCACATCCTTTTTTCCACAAAAAGGGGATCAAAACGAAATCCCGGAAACATTTCCCTCGACGGCAGAAACTCTATAAGTGTGCCGTTTTTGCAATCAGCCTGCCCTTTCTTCTCTTCAACCAGATCTCCATTTCGAAAGAAAGCTGTTGCAAATTTACCGTCACGCCAGGCAGTTACACGAAACTCTTCAGACAATGCATTAACTGCTTTTGTACCAACACCATTGAGGCCGACTGAAAACTGAAACACATCAGTGTTATATTTAGCACCGGTATTGATAACTGAAACACAGTCGACAATTTTTCCCAGGGGAATACCCCTGCCAAAATCCCGGACAGCCACCCTGCCATCATCTTTAATGGTGATATCGATCCGTTTCCCTGCTCCCATTATAAATTCATCAATGGCATTATCGACAACCTCTTTCAGTAAAATATAAATACCGTCATCCTGGTTCGAACCATCACCGAGACGACCGATATACATTCCCGGTCGCTTTCTGATATGTTCCAGGGAACTCAAGGTCTTTATCTTACTTTCGTCGTAATTATGGGTAGATACATTCATAATAAAGAGTATTCAATAACATTGATTAAAGGAGATGTGCGCATACTATTGCATTTTCGAGTAATGCGCAATATCTCTCGGATATATGCAGTCAAACCTCCTTTTCAGGTTTTCTTCGAGCTGGTAACTTTATGTTTTTATAACATTATTTCTACATCATCCGGATACGTTCACAGTCCGGGCAGATCCAGGTCGGCCCGTTACTGATGCCCCACTTGTTTTCCTCAAAACATTCCTTACAGATCTGAAAACCGCAGGGGCAACTCCAGCAGAACTCCTGTTTTTTCCCGCAGCAGTGGCACCTGTATTCCCCTATTTTTCTTCTTCTGTAATTTTTTTTCTTTTTTTCTTCCTGCTTTTTCATCCTCCTGTCTCCCCCACCACCCAGTTGAGATATTCGTTGCTGCAATGACTCACCGGTACGGCAACAATTTCCGGTAAATCATAGGGATGCAGTTCCTTTATTCTCTTTTCCACCAGGCTGTATTTTGATTCGGCCGTTTTCAGCTGCAGAAGATATTCCACTGATATTTCTGTTTTCCCCTGCCAGCGGTAATGACTCTGTACAGGGCCGGAAAGTTGAGCGCAACCGATAAGATTTTCAGCCAGCAGTATCTCCGCGATTTTTTCACCATCCTCTTTCCTTTCGAAAGTAGTTGAAATAATAATGAGAGAATGCATATTATACGCCTCCAGTAATGTTTTCAAAATTGCTCACAGGCCCCCCATCTTTTCACGGTCTCTTTTGTCCGCCCGGTGAAAAGCTGCGGCAGGTGAACAATTAAAGTTCAGGGGCCAATGTTGTTAACTTAAGGGGTGAGTCCCATTCCGACTTTGTCCGAGGGACGCCATAAACCCGTCTCTGGGGGCTTGTCTGCAGCCGTCCTGGCTGCAGACACCCTCGGCCAAGGTCAGAATGGAACTTTCCTTAACCATCTTGTCCTTAAGTTAACGACATTGAGTTCAATCTAGAACACAGTAAGCTGCTTTAAAAGAAACGCAGGCATAACAGTATCATATATCGAGGGAGTTTTGAACTGTTATTTTGTGAGGCTACCCTGGCTTCCGGCCATGTAAATTTCTGCCATTCCATTGATTTCGGAAATAATTTTCTCCTGCAGTTCGGGAGGCGAGACGACTTTGGCCAATCTTCCGTATTGCAGAATTTTCATGGTGATTTCCCTGAAATCACTGATCGGCAGCCGAAGCAGTAAGCCGTTGTCGGTCTGTTGCATTTCCTGATCCCTGTGCCAGTGCTGGTTGCGAACCAGTTCTGCTGCTGTTCCCGTGAAGAGGATTTCAGCTATGCAGCGGGGGCTGCCTTTGAAAATGCCAAAGGATTGCTGCAGGCTCTGCCTGTCAATAGTCGTCTCGGACGGTGTTGGACTGTCTGTGATTTCCACGGTAGAGATTCTTGCCATATGAAAAAGGCGATTAGCCTTTCGCAGGTTGCAGTAGGCCAGCAGGTACCAGCGTCCCTGGTAGTTGTGAATGAGCAGGGGGGCGATTTTTCTGGTGCTGCTCTTTTTGTCGAGAGCCCGGTAGGAGATGTTTAAAAATTTCTCTCTGGTTAATCCTTCTGAAATTGCAGCAAAAACGTGGTGGTCTACAGTTTCCACTTCTATCCATTCACAGGAAATTTTTTCCAGGAGTTTCCGGTAGTCCGGCAGGACCATGCTGGACAGTTTTTTTTCAAGCTGCTGTACTTCCGGCAGCTCTGCGAGCCCGGCTTCGCCGGCGAATCTGTTGAGCATGGTGAGCAGGAAAACAATGCGGGGGCCGTTTTCAAAGGGGAGGGCGAAGGATTCATCCCCGTACCTGTAGCCGTTCTTTTTCCGGTCAAAGACAAGGGGGGCCAGAAGACGGTCCCGGAGGTAAGCAATATCTCTTTTGGAAGTTGCCGGGGAAGTTTCAAATTGTGCCGAAAGACTCTTTGAGTTGGGGAAATTTCCCTTCACCACTTCCCGGTGGAAATAGAAGACCCGTTCAAGCAGGCTCATGGGTTATTTTGCGTGTCTGCGGTGTTTGACCGGAAGGATCTTCAGCTGGTCCCTGTACTTGGCAACGGTCCTTCTGGCGATCTTTATGTTCTGTTCTGCCAGTTTTTTCGCAATGGCATTATCGCTGAGCGGTTTGGCCTTGTCCTCTTCCCTGATCATTTTTTCGATCCGTGCCTTGATCGATTCGGCGGCCAGGGCATCTCCTTCGGTGCGGGGGATGGCCGTGGAGAAGAAATATTTCAGCTCGAAAATTCCCTGGGGCGTGTGGACATATTTGTTGGAGGTGACCCGGCTGATGGTGGATTCGTGCATTTCAATATCATCAGCCACATCTTTTAAAATCAGGGGGCGCAGATAATGGGGGCCGTGTTCAAAGAAATCACGCTGGAATTTCAACAGGCTCTCCACGACCTTGTATATGGTTCGCTGGCGCTGGTGCAGGGACTTGATAAACCAGTCAGCATTTTTGAGTTTGTCGCTGATATAATTCTTTGACTTTTTTTCCAGGTCCTTGCAGGTTTCCAGCAGCTCCTGGTAATGGGAGGAGAGTTTCAGCCTCGGCAGGTCATCATCATTGAGGCGGATGACATATTCGCCGTCTATCTTGCGTACGTAAACATCGGGGACAATATAATTGGTGTTTTCGTTGGTGTAAGGCAGTCCGGGAAAAGGGGAGAGTTCAGAAGTAATAAAATCGATTGCCCGGCTGATTTCAGGCTTCTTTTTTCCGGTAGCCCTGGCAATTGCCTTGAAGTTGCGGGTAACAAGAAGGGACAGGTGATTTTTTACTATTTCGGCAGCCAGACTGTTTTCCCTGCCCATCCTCTCCAGCTGCAGGTAGAGTGATTCACTTACGTCCCTGGCCGCGATGCCGGGAGGATCGAGATCCTGGATCACCTCAAGAACATATTCAGCTTCATCATGGTCACAGCCGGTTTCGGCCTGAATCTGGGCAAGGTCGACTTCAAGAAAGCCGTAGCGGTTGAGGTTGCCGATGATGAAGAGGGCAATTTCCATTTCTTTTTCGTCCAGTTCGCAATGGGCAAGCTGCCATTGCAGGTAGGACATCAAACCCGGTTTTTCGGAAATAAATTCAAACTGGGATGGAGTGTCGGCGGGGGGAGTTTCGTGGGCAAAGGAGAAGTTTGAATCAAAATTATTGGCGTAATCCTCCCAGTTTACCTCGCCCATTTTGTCAGAGATTTCCACTTTCTCCGTGACGTCCAGTTCCCTGCCTTTTTCCCCGGTCGGTTCAATGGTTGAGGAGAGGGACTGCGGGTTCTGGATGATTTCAGGAGTGGACAGATCCTCCTCCAGGGCCGGATTCTGTTCAATTTCCGCCTGGAGCGCGTCGGAGAGTTCCAGCCTGTTGAGCTGAAGAAGCTTGATGGCCTGACGCAGCTGGGGCGTCATCACGAGTTTCTGGGCCAGCTTGAGCTGGAGTCTGAGTTCGAGGGCCATGGAATATCAGTTACATATGAAAATTTTCACCAAGGTACATTTTGCGGGCGACTTCACTTTCAATAATGTCGTCCGCCACACCGGAGGTGAGTATCTGTCCTTCATTCATAATATAGGCAAAGTCACAAACCTGCAAAGTTTCTCTGACATTATGATCGGAGATAAGAATTCCCAGTCCCTTGTCCTTGAGGTTGTAAATCAGTTTCTGCAGGTCGTTGACGGCCAGAGGGTCAATTCCGGCAAAAGGTTCGTCCAGGAGGATGAATTTGGGCCTGGTGGACAGGGCCCGCATGATCTCCACCCGTCTTCTTTCCCCGCCGGAAAGGGCGTGACCCTTGTTATGGCGGAGATATTCGATGCCGAGATCATCCATCAGCTCGTCAATCCGTGCGTTGATCTTCTGCCTGGACAGTCCCAGCGGTTCCAGAATTATCCGTACATTTTCTTCAACCGTCAGTTTTTTGAAGACGGAAGGCTCCTGGGCTAGATAGGAAATACCTTTCAGGGCCCGCTTATGGATGGGAAGATTGGTGATCACCTCACCGTCAAAGAGAATATTTCCCTTGTTCGGACGGATGAATCCGGCAATGGAATAAAACGATGTTGTTTTTCCTGCTCCGTTGGGGCCTAGCAGGCCGACCACCACACCTGTTGTGACCTGGAGGCTGACGCCGTCTACAACAGTGCGGGGACCGTAGCGTTTGACGATATTTCTGGTTTCCAGCAATGACATAATGTTTTCTGACTACGCCTAAAACTCAATCCGGTAAGCCGGGTTTTACAGATAATTCTGTTATTTTTGAATAATGGTCATATTGACCCGTGCTTTCTTCTTTTTTCTGCCGGACTTGGAAACTGTTGTTCCTACCCTGCCGATAACCTCCGAGCGACCTTCGTCCAGGTAGTAAATGATCTTGCTGCCGCTGACCATGTTCTGTCCCTGCCAGGCCTTGGCGTTATCAACAAGGATAACCTGTCTTTCTTTTGAAAGATAGATCATTTTTTTTCCGGTACCCAGCCAGTCGCCCCTGGTGACCTCCACATTCCCGGTACAGATCAGTTTCTCTACCTGCTGGGCCATTTTGGGACTGTTCTTTTTCTTTTTTTTGTCAGCCCTGGTGTAGTAGACGGTCATCTTGTCAGCACGGATGCGCACATCCCCCTGTTTTGCATCTACATCGCCGGTAAAGACTACAGAGCTGCTTTTTTCCGTTGAAGTCATGTGGTCGGCTTCGATATGAATGGGTGATTTTGCCGAAAAAACGGTGACCGGGAAGAGCAGAAAAAGTGCTGTGAACAGTGAAACTGCAATATGGGAATGAAAAAAAATCTTCATTGTATTGCTCCCTTTCAGGTGGTTGCCCGGCATTTGGATCAGGTCTTTCTGGAAAACATTCGCTTCCCTTCGGTCCACCTCTTTACGGATTCAGATGGCAGGAAAAGTGGTTCAGTCCCTGACTTGTGCCGGCTTCAGTATCGGGCGCATGGTAGCTTACTGGCCGGTAATTGTAAAGAGCTGGAAATTTCCGCCCCTTCTGGAAACGAAAAAAACCGCTTCAAAGAATACTTTACTTACCCCTTATAAGTCAGTACAATATTTTCACTTTTTTCCAAACGGGGGGGATATTGATCAAAGGATACGACTTTGCCAAAACGACAGTAATTACTCACAGGTACCCCATTTTCACGGTCTCTTTTGTCCGCACAGGCAGGTTGTAGCGAAGAAGAGCCTGCAAAAATCTACGGCACCTGTGAGCAATTACACTTCAGAGGTAATAAAATCACAGGGTTGCTATCCCTGTGACCAATTACAAACGACATTATGAAAATTGTAGAAAAAAATATTGAAAAAGCCAAGGTGCTGATCGATTCCTTACCCTATATGCAGGAATTCAGGCACAAGACCATCGTCATTAAATATGGTGGTCACGCCATGGTTGACGAGCACCTGAAGAAGCAGTTTGCCCTCGATGTTATTCTTCTCAAACAGGTGGGTATTAATCCGGTTATTGTCCACGGGGGCGGTCCCCAGATCAACAGGTTACTGGACCGTATGGGGATAAAGCCCAGTTATGTCCAGGGGATGCGCGTCACTGATGGAGAGGTGATGGACGTGGTGGAGATGGTGCTTGTGGGCAAGGTGAATAAGGAAATCGTCGGCTTGATTAACCATTGCGGTGGCAAGGCCGTGGGCCTCTCCGGCAGGGATGGGGATCTTATCTGTGCCCGCAAACTGCGGGTGAGTTCCAGAGTGGACAGCGCGGAAACAGGTGTTAATCCTCCCGAATTGATCGATCTTGGTCGGGTTGGCGAGGTGACTGCTGTGAATCCCGGTGTTTTGGCAAGTCTCAGCGGCAATGATTTTATTCCCGTGATTGCCCCGGTGGGTGTAGGGGAAGACGGGCGGGCCTTCAATATCAACGCTGATCTGGTTGCCGGTGCCATTGCCGGAGAACTGGCAGCGGAAAAACTGATTCTGCTCACCGATGTGCCCGGCGTGAATGATCGGGACGGCAGACTGATTACCACCCTGCCCCGTGGTGAACTGGAACAGTTGATTGATGACGGGACGGTGGCGGGGGGGATGATCCCCAAAGTCCGCTGTTGCGTGGACGCAATCAGTCGTGGAGTTGCAAAAACATATATTGTTGACGGCAGGGTGGAGCATTCGATTCTGCTGGAGATGTTTACGCCGGAAGGTGTCGGCACGGAGATATACTGATGGAAATAACTGAAAATGCGGAACTGAAAAAGAGGGCGGATGCTGTTTTTATCGGCAACTATGCCAGATATCCTGCGGCCATGGTGAGTGGAGAAGGGTGCCGGCTTGTTGATTGCGACGGGCGGGAATATCTTGATTTTCTGGCGGGTATTGCCGTCTGTGGTCTGGGGCATTGTCATCCGGGGGTCACTGAAGCGATCCGTGAACAGGCGGGCCGCCTGGTCCATGTCTCCAACCTTTACTATACGGAGCCGATGACTCGTCTGGCTGAGCTTCTTGTCGCCAATTCCTTTGCTGAAAAAGTCTTTATGGCCAACAGTGGCGCCGAAGCGAATGAGGCAGCCATCAAGCTTGCCCGCATCAACGGCGGCGAGGGGAGATTTGAGATTATCAGCCTTGCCGGTTCCTTTCACGGCCGGACCCTGGCGACGGTTGCTGCTACGGGTCAGCCCAGGTTTCATGAGGGCTTTGAGCCTATGCCCGCGGGGTTTCTCCACGCCTCTTTTGGTGATCTGGAGGCCATTGAAAAGTTGGTAACAGGCAGGACCTGTGCCATTCTCTGTGAACCTCTGCAGGGAGAAGGTGGCGTGAGACCCCTTGAAAAAGAGTACCTGCAGGGAATCAGAAAACTGTGTGATGAAAAGAACCTTCTGCTCATCTTTGATGAAATCCAGACCGGTCTGGGCCGGACCGGAACATTGTTTGCCTATGAGCAGCTGGGGGTGACTCCTGATATCATGACCCTGGCAAAGGGGCTGGGTAACGGCCTGCCCATCGGTGCCATGCTGACTTCAACAAAGCTTGCTGCTGCCTTTGTGCCGGGCACCCATGCTTCCACCTTTGGCGGTAATCCGGTTGCCAGTGCGGCCGCAGTTGCCGTGTTGGATGTGATGCTGGAGGAGGACTTTCTTGCGGATGTCAGGGAGAGAAGTCTTTATTTCAGGGAGGAGCTGGAAAAACTGGCAGAACGTTATCCCCACATTATCAACAGGGTCCGGGGGCTTGGCATGATTCTCGGGGCTGTCCTGACTGATGCGGCTGTTGCCGTGGGAACGGATATTGTTAACGCCATGTTTGCAAGAGGATTTTTGATGAATTTTGCCGGCAATGTCGCTTTACGGTTTGTCCCGCCTCTGGTTGTCACAACGGCGGAAATTGATAAATTGATTACAGCACTTGATGGGGTTCTGGCGGAGACAGAAGTGTAAAACGGCAGAAGTTACATGGTTGCGTGGGAAAATGCTTTGCAAATCGTCTTTTTTTTAGGTAATGATACTTCTTTTCTCCCCGCTGTACAGGTTCTGCGGCCTCCGGATGGCCGTGAAAGGGGTGGGGAGGTAATTCAGCCAGGTGAGAAACGTGCCAAAGCATTTACGATCGTTACAGGAATTTACAGGGGGCGAGCTGATCGGTCTGGTCCGGCGGGCTATTGAACTGAAAAGGGAGAGAAGTGAAGGTGTTGCCCATAATCAGCTGGCCGGAAAGACGGTTGGTCTTATTTTTGAAAAACCCTCAACCAGGACCCGCGTCTCTTTCGAATCAGCCATGTATGGTCTGGGGGGGCAGGTGATTTTCCTTTCAGGCCGGGATACCCAGCTTGCCAGGTCGGAACCGTTGAAAGATATGTCCAGGGTCATGTCCCGCTATGTGGACGGCATGGTGGTCAGAACTTTTGGTCAGAATGTGGTGGATGAACTGGCTGATTATGCTTCTGTTCCGGTGATAAACGCGCTCACAGACCTGCATCATCCCTGCCAGATCCTGAGCGATATCATGACGGTTATCGAAAAAAAAGGCGATATTGAAGACCTGCATATCGTCTGGCTGGGGGACGGCAACAATATGGCGAATTCCTGGATTCAGGCGGCTGCGAAGATCGGCTTCAGGTTGACTCTTGCCTGCCCGGAGAAATACGGGCCTGATGAAACCATCCTGAGAGAGGGACAGGCCGAGGCGGAAAAAACAATTACCCTGGTGAATGATCCGGTGGCAGCGGTTCAGGCAGCTGACGTGATCAATGTTGATGTCTGGGCATCAATGGGAATGGAGAGTGAACAGGAGGAGAGGCTGAAGGTTTTTTCCCCCTATCAGTTGAACACAACTCTGCTGGAGAGGGCTCCGGCGGGGGCCATTGTGCTTCACTGTCTGCCGGCCCACAGGGAGGAGGAAATAACGGATGAGGTGCTGGAATCAAGCCGCTGTGTCGCTTTCGATCAGGCGGAAAACAAGATGCATATACATAAGGCGATCCTGGAGAAATTCCTTGCCTGAGGCGGGAAGCTGTTTCTGTTGAACAGAATGACAATCCTGAATTCGTGACAGCTTGTGATATTTTTCCTGTCCGCCTCCTTTCGCCATCCTATCACGGGTTCAGGACAATGATGTAAATGAGGAAAACAGAGGATATAAATGACTGTAAAAAAAATAGTGCTTGCCTATTCAGGCGGGCTGGATACATCGGTAATCCTGAAGTGGCTTGCAGAGGAGTATAACTGCCCTGTTATAGCCTATGCCGCCGATATCGGACAGAAAGAGGACTGGGACGCCGTTCGGGAAAAGGGGCTTGCTACCGGTGCGGAGAAGGTGATCATCTCCGATCTGCAGAAAGAATTTGTGGAAGATTATATTTTCCCGGCTTTTCGGGCCAATGCGATCTACGAGGGAACATATCTTCTCGGGACATCCCTTGCCCGCCCCATCATTGCCAAAGAGCAGATCAGAATAGCAAAGGAAGAGGGCGCCGATGGTGTCAGCCATGGGGCAACAGGAAAGGGAAATGATCAGGTTCGTTTTGAATTGGCTTATATCGGTATTGACCCGACCCTGAAGATCATTGCGCCGTGGCGGACCTGGGATCTTAATTCCCGGCAGAAACTGGTGGAGTTTGCTGAAAACCATGAAATCCCGGTGCCGGTCACCAGGGAGAAGCCGTACAGTTCCGATGAAAACCTGCTTCATATCAGTTTTGAAGGCGGGATGCTGGAAGACCCCTGGACGGAGCCGGACGAGGCTATGTACCAGTTGACTGTTTCTCCGGAGGCGGCACCGGACAAACCGACCTACCTGGAGATTGAATTCAGTAACGGTGATCCCATCGGTCTGGACGGGGAAAAGATGGACCCCCTGCCGCTCTTTCTACGTCTCAATGAGCTGGCCGGCGCCAATGGGATAGGTCGTCTTGACCTGGTGGAAAACCGCTTTGTCGGCATGAAGTCCCGCGGGGTTTATGAAACCCCCGGCGGCACCCTGCTGCGCGCGGCGCATATGGCACTGGAAACGATCACCATGGATCGCGAGGTGATGCGGATCCGGGATTCCCTGGTGCAGCGTTACGCGGATCTGGTGTACAATGGTTTCTGGTTCTCCCCGGAAAGGGAGCTGCTCCAGACCACAATGGATGCCAGCCAGAAGACAGTGAATGGTGTTGTCCGCATGAAACTCTACAAGGGTAACTGTACTCCGGTGGGCAGGAAATCCGTGCAGTCCCTCTACCAGGAGAATTTTGCCACCTTTGAAGAGGATGATGTCTATGATCAGTCCGATGCAACCGGATTTATCCGTCTCAATGGACTGCGTCTGAAAATCAACGCTTTACAGAAGAGTGGTCTGGAAGGAAGAATTGCCAATTATTATGACTGATTCAAAAAAGCAGAAGAATCCCTCGAAAAAGCTGTGGGGAGGGCGGTTTAGTGAAAAAACAGCCGCTTCGGTAGAGGAATTCACCGCCTCGATACAGTACGATTCCAGGCTGTATAAATATGACATTGCCGGCTCCAGGGCCCATGCAGCCATGCTGGCTGGCCAGGGGATTCTCTCCAGGAAGGAGCTGGAGGACATCGATTCCGGACTCGTGGAGATTGGTCGGGAAATAGAGGCGGGGACCTTCGAGTTTAAAGCAGAGCTGGAAGATATTCATATGAATATCGAAAAAGCCCTGGTTGACCGCATCGGTCCGGCCGGGGCCAAACTGCACAGCGGACGCAGCAGAAATGATCAGGTTGCCCTTGATTTCAAGCTCTATCTTCGTGATCAGTGTGATCAGCTCATGGAGCTTCTCAAGGCAGTCAACAGGGGTTTTGTCAGGCTGGCCCGCAATTACCTGGGTTCGCTCATGCCGGGTTACACTCATATGCAGCGGGCCCAGCCAGTTCTGGTATCTCACCATATGCTGGCCTATTTCGAGATGTTTTCCCGGGATTGTTCCAGGTTGGAGGATTGTCGCAGGCGGCTGAATCTTTCTCCCCTGGGTTGTGCGGCCATGGCCGGAACCGGGCTTCCCATCGATCGGGAGGAGGTGGCGGAAAATCTGGGATTTGACGGGGTTACTTCCAATTCCATGGACAGTTCCGGGGACAGGGATTTTGCCATCGAGTTTACCTCATGCTGTGCCATGATTCAGCTCCATCTCTCCAGACTGTCGGAAGAACTTGTACTCTGGTCAAGTCAGGAGTTTTCCTTTGTGGAAATTTCTGATAAGTTCTGTACAGGTTCATCGATCATGCCGCAGAAAAAAAATCCGGACATCCCGGAGCTGATCCGTGGCAAGAGTGGCAGGGTCGTCGGCAGTCTCATGAGCCTGCTGACCCTGGTCAAAGGGTTGCCGCTCACCTACAACCGGGACCTGCAGGAGGACAAGGAACCGGTTTTTGATGCGGTGGACACGGTTTCCGCTTCCCTTTCCATCATGGCTGAACTGCTGGAAAATCTCGAATTCAATACTTCCACCATGGAAGAGGCAACGAAAACCGGTTTTATCACGGCAACGGATCTTGCCGATTACCTGGTGTTGAAGGATGTTCCCTTTCGGGAGGCCCATACCATTGTCGGCAGGGCTGTTGCCTACTGCCTGGATAAGGGCTGTGAACTGGAAGATCTGAGTGTGGAGGAGCTGAGCCGTTTTTCTGATGTTATTGCAAAAGATGTTTTTGAAGTGCTCAGCGTGAGAGGATCCGTGGACAGTCGGATATCAACGGGTGGAACAGCTCAGGTGCGGGTTGAAGAGGCTGTTGCCCAGGCCGAAAAACAATTAGGGATAGCACAATGACAAGTAGATTCAGGTTGCAGATTGGGGGATTCCCGGGTATCGCGGTTCTTTTGTTTCTTTTGCTAGCCGGGTGTGGATACAAGAACAACCCGGTTCCACCCGAAAGTGTTGTGCCGCAGCAGATCAATGATCTGCGTTATACGGTTGGTGAACAGGGTGTTGTGCTGAACTGGTCCTGGCCTGTTGAGACGATAAAGGGTACGACAATTGATACCATTGATTCCTTTGAGCTGTTTCGAGCCGAGATTCCCCTGGACGATTATTGCGGTAACTGTCCTGTGCCCTTTGCTGAACCTCTTGAACTTCCGGGAGGCCCACCCATTGACGGGAAGGTGAGACGAACCGGTGCCTATACTGATTCCATGTTGAAGTCGGGCTATAAATATTTTTACAAGATTCGGACCCGCACCAACTGGTGGGCTTCAAGTGATGATTCGAATATTGTTTCTTTCACCTGGTTTGAACCGGCTGCCTCCCCGCAGGACTTGACCGTGATCCCCGGGGATCGTGAGATTACTCTTAACTGGCATCAGGTGAAAACCCGCGCAGATGGAAAATCCCTGAAAATGGCTGTCAAATATCAGGTTTTTCGTTCCGTGGGCGGCAAAGGGTTCGAAAAACTGGGTGAGCCGGTGGTGAAAACCAGCTATGTTGATCGCCAGGTTCGTAACGGCCAGAAATATTTTTACAGGGTACAGAGTCTGCTGGTCCATGGAAAGGAGCTGGTTGAAGGTGAGACAAGCAGGGAAATAGCAGCCGCTCCGGTGGACAGAACACCACCCCTGCCGCCTTCCGGTGTGACAGCAGTCTGGACTTCGGGTGGTGTCAAAATATTCTGGGATAAGAACGAGGACAGTGATCTGGGCGGTTACAGGGTTTATCGTCGCACAGCGGACAGTGATTCCTACGAACTGCTGGGGGATGTGGCTCCGGTATACACTCTGTTTGTTGACACCGGCGCGAAAGATAACATCAGGTACTACTGGGCTGTCACTGCTGTTGATAAGGCAAAACCAGTGAATGAAAGCGATAAATCGCGGGAGGCGACAATACGGTATTAATGAGTTCTGGTTGAGCAGATGGATTACACAGGCCCTCTAATCGGAAAGAACTCGGTTGAGGGCTTTGTTGTCTTGCAGGCGGATATGGGAAAATCATATACGCTTGGTTAGTAGCCCGGAGAGAAGTTAAAGAAGAAGGAGTGCGGTTATGTCCATTTCCTTTCCCCTCGAATTTGAAAAAATGAGTGGGACCGGCAATGATTTTGTCATTATTGATAATAGAAACAATGTTGTCCCCGTGGAAGAACAGAGTGAGTTCGCCGGAAAAATCTGCAGGCGGATGTTTTCGGTTGGTGCGGACGGTTTGATCCTGATAGAAAATTCCGATAAGGCCGATTTCGCCTGGTCTTTTTATAATGGTGATGGTTCTCTGGCTGATATGTGCGGTAACGGTGCACGGTGTGCTGCCAGATTTGCCTTTCGACATGGGATTGCGAAAGCGAAGATGCGGTTTGCAACGAGTGCCGGAATAATTGAAGCGGAAATCCTGGAGGATGAGGTTGTCCGGTTGCAGATGACCCAGCCCTTTGATTTCAGATTGGGGCTTTCCATGAATCTCGGGGGTGAGGAACGGCCGGTGGCCTTTGTGAATACCGGTGTACCCCATGCCGTGATATTTGTTGAGGACGAAGATATTGCCGTGAAGAAACTGGGGCGCAAGGTTCGGTTTCATGAACTGTTCGAGCCCGGGGGAGCCAATGCCAACTTTGTCAGAATTCTTGATGACGGGCGCTTGAAGGTTCGCACTTACGAGCGGGGAGTGGAGGACGAAACTATGGCATGTGGCACAGGAGCTGTTGCCGCCGCTCTTTTTGCGACTATGCAGAAAGGAATGGAATCTCCGGTGGAGGTGGTGACTTCCGGCGGGGAGGAATTGACGGTTTTTTTTGATCTGCTTGATGGGCCTGTTGCTGAAAATGTATTTCTGCAGGGACCCGCTCGATGTATATTTGCAGGAAAATTAACGGCTGAGGCTCTGCTCTAAAGCGGCCTTCAGGCATTAAGGCGGTTGAGCCGGCAACGGCCGGACCTTCCGGTCCGGCTATTTATACCCTTTGTTGGGTACAATCCAATGGAAGCTGAATTGCAGGATTGAGGTGAAGATTGAGAAGAGGCATATGGCTTCCATTTGTGACATAAGGGAGGAGTTATGAAAAAATTTCACGGAGCGCTTGTTGCACTGGTAACCCCTTTTATTAACGGTAAACTGGATGAGCAGGGTCTGAAAGACCTGATAGAGTTTCAGATAAAAAACGGCACCCACGGTATTGTTCCGGTGGGAACAACGGGAGAGTCAGCAACGCTAAGTTTTGAAGAGCATAAAAAGGTGGTTGATATCACTGTCAAAACTGTGAATGGTCGTGTGCCCGTGGTGGCCGGAACCGGTGCCAACAGCACACTTGAGGCTATTGAGTTGACAGACAGTGCCCGGGAAAGTGGCGCGGATGCTGTCCTTTCCGTGGTTCCCTACTACAATAAACCGAATCAGGAAGGCATCTATCTCCATTTCAAAGAGATTGCTGAAAAAGTGGATATTCCGATGTTTCTGTACAATGTTCCCGGAAGAACAGTGATCAATATGCTGCCGGAGACCGTGGCGCGACTGGCCGAACTGGACAATGTGATCGGTATCAAGGAGGCGAGCGGCAGCCTGGAGCAGGTTACCGATGTGCTGCGAAGCTGTCCCGATGATTTTATCGTTCTTTCCGGGGATGATTTTACCGCAATGCCCAGTATCTGTGTCGGCACAAAAGGTGTTATCTCTGTTGTTTCAAACGTGTTTCCCCAGGCGATGGCGGCACTGATGGAATCGGCTCTTGAGGGAGACCTGGTTAAAGCCAATGAACTGAACCGCAGGCTCTTTCCCCTGATGAAGTTGATGTTTGCGGCGCCAAGCCCGGCTCCGGCCAAAAAAGGGGCGGAACTCCTTGGCAAAATCAAGGATGGAACACCGCGGTTGCCCATGGCACCCATTGACGACGCCACCCTGGCCAGGTTGAAGGCAACTATGAAAGACCTGGGAATTCTTTGAGAGGGAGGGAGAATTTATGATAAAAGTAATAATAGCCGGTGCGGCCGGCAGGATGGGGCGACGGGTCGGGCTGATGGTCAATCGCCATCCACGGCTTGAATTTGCCGCTGCCTTTGAGGTTCCCGGCAGTCCCGCAATTGGGAAGGATGCCGGATTTCTCTCCGTCGGCGAGGAAAACGGAGTCATTATCGGTGAAGGGTTGGAATCGGTCATCAGCCAGGGCGATGTTATTATTGATTTTACCTTTCACAAGGCAACAATGGCGTTTGCGCGTCTGGCTGCCAAACATAAAAAGGCAATGGTTATCGGCACCACCGGATTGTCGGCGGAAGATCTGGCTGAGCTGGGTGGACTGGCGAAAAATTTTCCCTGTGTGCAGGCGCCTAATATGTCAGTTTGCGTCAATGTTCTTTTTAAGCTGGCGAAAAAAACCGCGGCCATTCTTGGGGATGACTATGATATAGAAATCATCGAAGCCCATCATAACAGGAAAAAGGATGCGCCCAGCGGTACGGCACTGAAACTGGCCGAGATGGCGGCGGAAGGCGTGGGGAGGAAACTTTCCGAAGTGGCTGTCTGCGAGCGTAACGGTATCATAGGTGAGCGGCGGTCAGAAGAGA
This sequence comes from Desulfomarina sp., assembly GCF_054039375.1. NCBI lineage: Bacteria > Pseudomonadati > Thermodesulfobacteriota > Desulfobulbia > Desulfobulbales > Desulfobulbaceae > Desulfomarina > Desulfomarina sp. The sequence goes on from NZ_JBPLBA010000158.1 coordinate 22,113, forward strand.
TTGGTATTCAGACGATCAGGGCTGCTGATATTGTCGGTGAACACACCATCTATTTTGCCGGGCAGGGTGAGCGGATAGAGCTTGTGCACAGGGCTCACAGCCGCGATCATTTCGCCCGGGGTGCTGCCACGGCTGCCGCCTGGGTAGTCGACAGGGAAAACGGTGTCTATTCCATGTTTGATGTCCTGGGATTGGATGATCTGTAAAAAGCCTGGGTACCTGTGAGGAGTCACAATGAAGGAGATGATGGACAGGGTCAGGGTCTTTATAGGTCTGGGTTCTAATCTTGGTGACGGTCCGTCAATCCTGCAGGACAGCTGGCGGATGCTTGGTGAAGCGGAGGGTGTGGAGCTGCTGGATCTCTCCAGCCCATATAAGAGCGCTCCGGTGGAGATGTCCAGTCAGCACCGGTTCACCAACGGGGTGGGCAGAATTGAAACGGTGCTGCCGCCTTCAGCTCTTCTGCAGGAGTTGTTCCGCGTTGAGGCGGCGTTCGGCAGAAAGAGAAAACCGGGTACCTTTGGGTACCAGGACCGACCGCTTGATCTTGATATGCTTTATTATGGTGAAATAATTCTGGATGAACCCGAGCTGATTTTGCCCCACCCTGGAATCAGGGAACGCCTCTTTGTCTTAAGCCCGCTTGTGGAGCTGGATCCCGGTTTCAAGGACCCTGTTTCCGGGGAAAGTGTCGCGGGCATGGAAGCTGAACTTAAAAGGAAGATTGCTGACAAAATAATGAAGAGTCAAGAGATTATTCGTGGAAAGTGGGGTGAGCCTTGAGCCCGATACGGATACTTATCCTGGCCATCCTGGTTTATATCGCCTATCGTCTGATTTTTGGGGCTGGAACCACTGCGGGAAGTGGCCGGGAGCCGGAAAAAACCGAAAGAAAAGAGATGCCGGTAGACGATGTACTGGAGGAGGACCCGATCTGCGGAAAACTTGTTCCCCGAAAACAGGCGGTTCGATACCATCGAGGGGAGAAGACGGTTTATTTTTGCAGCGAAGAGTGCTGCGGGAAGTATAAAAATGATCAGGAAAATTGATCTGCTTCTCTGTGCTGTTATTGCTGGTTCCATGACTTTTCTGGTCTGGACGGAAGGTCGGGCAGCAATGTTTATGTGCAGAAATGCACGGGGCGGGACTCAATTCACCAATGTACCTTCCATGCCCGGATGCTATGAAATCGTGCTGAAGGGCGGCACCATGGGGCGTGTATCATTTGGCGGCAGTAAAGAGTATAACCCGGAGCGATATGACAGGGAGATTTCCAGGGTTTCCAGAAAATACAAGGTGGATCCTTTTCTGATCAAGGCAATTATTCATACGGAATCGGGTTTTGATCACAGGGCCGTATCTAAACGGGGTGCCCGGGGGTTGATGCAGCTCATGCCGGATACAGCCAGGGAGCTCCACGTGAGAGACTCCTTTAATGCCCGACAGAATATTGATGCCGGAACCCGCTATTTCAAAAGACTTCTTGATATGTTCAAAGGCAATGTGCGGCTTTCACTTGCAGCCTACAATGCAGGCCCGAGGCTTGTTCAGGAATTAAACGATGTGCCGCCTTTTCCGGAGACGGTACGATATGTGAAGAAGGTGCTCGATCAATACAGAAGATATAAAATTTCCAGATAGGCAGGGACCACAGGTAACTCTGTGACCAATTACGATGAAACAGCTCTTTTCGGTTCCCAATATTCTTACCAGTTTTCGGTTTGCCCTTATTCCGGTGCTGATCATTCTTTTTTCCATGCACCAGACAACCGGCATTGAGCTCGCAAGTTTTATGGTGTTTACCGTGGCAGCTCTGACCGATTTTGTCGATGGCTGGGTGGCCAGAAGGTACCATATTGAAACCGTGCTTGGTAAACTGATGGATCCCCTGGCTGACAAGGTTCTGGTGACAACCGCTCTGATCATGCTGATTCCCCTGGGGAAAATTGCCGCCTGGGTCTCCCTGTTGATAATCTGCCGGGAGATCGTCGTGACGGGGTTCCGCGGCCTTGCGGCCACAACAGGGAAGGTTGTCGCAGCGGGATCTATCGGTAAACTGAAGAGCAATTTTCAATATTTTGGCCTGGGTTTTCTGATTTTTCCCTCTGGAGTCCTGCCGGTGCCCTATCAATATCAGGTGGGCACGATTCTTATCTATATTTCCCTTGTCCTTGCCCTCTGGTCCGGTTGTGTTTATGCCTGCCATCTTCGTGATGTTTTTCTCGAAACCGCGAAATAGAGTTTGATTGGCCCCACGTTTTTAATTCTCCTTGACGGTGCGGTAAAAAATACGGTATAAACAACTCCACGCCGGAGTGGTGAAACTGGTAGACGCACTGGACTCAAAATCCAGCGATCTTATGATCATGTCGGTTCGACTCCGACCTCCGGCACCAGCAAAAAACAAGGCTTTATCCCAGTAATAGCGGGATAAAGCCTTTTTTGTTGCCTTCTCCATTCTTCCTGCCCCTTGCTTTCTTTTGCCATTTTATGCTACCTTTTTATGAATAAATGGAGCAAAAATGGAGCAAAAAAATGGCCCGGATTGAAAAACGGAAAAATAAGCGCGGAATAAGTTATCTGGCGACTGTACGTCGAAAAGGGTTTAAGGCTGTTGCCAGGACGTTTGACACCAAA
>NZ_JBPLBA010000159.1:0-3205 GCF_054039375.1 Desulfomarina sp.
TTTAGTGATGATCCAAGCGGTCGTAAAATATCATTGATTTCAAAGCGTATGTTAGATGATGCCTTGGAAAGCAATATTGCAATGCTTCAGACAATTGAACAAGGGTGGTTATCCACGGATGAAAGTATAAATTCATACTTTGAAAACAACATACTGGCATATGTTGTTGGGTATTTAAAGGAAAATGGACTACTTGCATCAAGTGAGGAGAACGAGCGTATATTGATTAATTTGAAAACCGTTCTTGATTCATATTCGAATGCCAGAAGAAAAGCTGAACCGATGCATTGAAAATGCTTTTGTCTTCTATCGTGGGTATCAGCAAGGATATTTCTTATACTTCATCACTGGCTATCCAGATAATGCAAGGAAAAAGGTCCTGGTCTGCACCAAACATCTATCGTGACTAACCGGTGTTGCCAAAAAAATGATCTTTGACATATTATCAGGTTGAAATAGATTTGTATGATTTCATATTCAACCTGATATCAGAAATTATGGCGGGAGGGCGTTAAGGCCAGAGAAGCGGTTTGTAAATCCAGCCGACAGTTCCGCTTGCGTGTCTGACTTGCACCCATTTACCTTTACGGGAAATTTTCGTCAGGACAACACCTCTTTCCACATCGGCGACAACCGAGCTTTTTGTGGATGGGCCGGATCTCATATTCACACTCTTCTTGGCGTTGACGATGACCGTATCACCGGTGGTCACGAGACTCTTGTGGATCCAGCCGGAATCATTTTCGAAGTCGACTACCTTATACCAGTCACCCTGTTTTTTTATAACTTTCAGTGGATATCCTTCAAACAATTCCATGGAAACAGGGTTATCTTTCGATGGACCTGTCCTAACATTCACATTGTCTTTTTTTACACTGACATACTGGGCTGCAAAGACATTGGGGCATGTGAAGAAACTGAAAATGATCAATGTCAGGAGTAAGTGTATGGAAGTTTTTACTGAATTTGAAAAAATCATAATATTTGTATGGCTTCTGATAAATTTAATAGTTGTGTAAGTAATCCTGGTTTCCTGCAGGATCAGGCCATGGCCGTTTGTTTATCCGCCTTTTTCTGCTTTGAAGGCAGCGGAATATCACGGTGACCATTCAAATAATAACCGGTATTTCTCTATAGCATTTTTCTACAATCAAGTCAAGCATATGCTGCTGATATGCACCATAAAGGGCAAAGGGCCGGCATCCGGATAATGCCGGGAAATGATGGTTGTCAGTGAAAGAGGAGCCTGGTGGTTTTTCTGTCCATTTCAACCGTTGCCCCCAGGGGAAGGGTGAAGTTATCCGGACAGTGACCAAAGGGGATATTTGCCCAAATCGGAAAATTAGATGCCCAGGTTGTCTCAAGAATTCTCATCCAGACCTGTTCTTTGTAACGGATTTTATCCAGATAGTCCTCATGGGAGGAGAGGGAGAAATCCCCGAGAATCAGGCCGGAGAGTTTGTCGAATTTTCCGGCAAGAAAAAGTTGGGTCAGCATGCGGTCAATCCTGTATGGGGGTTCATTGATATCTTCCAGAAAAATAACAGCATCTTCCCATGAAAAATCATAAGGCGTTCCCAGCAGGGTAACGAGGCTTGTAAGGTTTCCGCCCAGCAGTCTCCCCGAAGAGGACGGTCCGTCCCTGAGAATTTCTACCTGTCGGGTATCTATTGGAGCTCCCCATTGGCCGGTAAGAGAACGATACAGTCTTTCGAGTGCCGGTGAAGTTAATGTGGGGAGGGAAGTCAGTACGGGACCATGGAAGCATACAAGGCCTGTTCTGGTATGCAGATAGTTGTGGAGAATGGAAATATCAGAAAAACCCAGGATAGGTTTCGGATGGGCGGCAATCTGCCTGAGATCAATCTGATCGAGCATTCGCAGGCAGCCGAATCCACCCCGCATTGAGATAATACCGGCTGTATCGGGGTCATTGATAAATGTATTGAATTCGCGGGCACGGTTTTTATCACTGTCGGCCAGGTAGTCATTTCCGGGCCATAAATCCCTTGGATATTTAACGGAAAAACCCATTTCTTCGAGCAGGGAGACCCCTTTCGCAAATATTTCAGGTTCCTGCAGCTGCCCCGCGGGAGCAATAACGGTAAGGGTATCACCTTTTTTAAGAGGTGGAGGATAGAGGGACGGGAGAACCATTACGCAATTTTCTTTTTATAAATAATTTCCAGACCTTTCAGGGTAAGCATCGGGTCAATCCGGTCAAAAGCTGTGGTGAATGGAGCGATAACCTTTGCCATGCCTCCTGTGGCGATGACTGTAATTTTTTCTCCCCCCGGAGCCATTTCCAGACGGATTTTCTCAACAAGACCGTTTATCATTGCACCATATCCGTACAAAATTCCGCTTTTCATGGCATGATCTGTATTTTTACCGATCACTGATGCTGGTTTTTCGGAGACATCGATGTGCGGCAGCTTTGCCGTTCTGGTGGCCAGGGCCTCCAGAGATATGGCAATACCGGGGATAATCAGGCCCCCTATGTATTCGCATCGTTCAGTGATACAGTCAAAGGTAATGGCTGTACCGAAGTCAATGACAATGAGTCTTGTCTGAAACTCCTTCCAGGCTGCAATGGCGTTAACCAGACGATCCGCACCCACTTCTCCAGGGTTTTTCAGTTTGACAGAAATAAGATCCTTTATATCATTGACGGCGACCACAAAGATCTTCTTGTCGAGATCTGCATTAAAATGTTTCTTGCAGCAGCCAAGCCAGGCGGTTTCAAGGGTAGGGACAACGCTTGCAAGTACAACACCTTTTATGGCAGTCTTATCAATACCTGCCATGGTGAAAAGGGCATTATGGAGAACAGCCAGCTCGTCAGGGGTGCTTTTTCTGTTGGATTTAAAGCGCCAGTGACCGATCAGCTTATTGTCGCTGTAGAGCCCGGTAACCGTATGGGAATTGCCAATATCAATAACAAAGAACATATTATGACACCACGATGTTGGAAAAAGTATGGTTGAACGCGGGCACGAAACAATGCATACAACCGGAAAACATATAACTGTTCATACGGACATCAACTATATGATTTTATGTAACTCCTTACAGGGCTAACAACTCTATGATTTTATTACTCTGAACTGTAATTGTTCACAGGTGCCACAGATTTTTGCAGGCTCTTCTGTTCGCTATAGCCCACCTATGTGGACAGAAGAGACCGTGAAAAGCTGGGGTGCCT
>NZ_JBPLBA010000160.1:0-9131 GCF_054039375.1 Desulfomarina sp.
ATTCATCCGCATCTAATCGAAGTATCCACTCTGTTGTTTCTATCTGTCCCAGGGCCCAGTTAAACTGGGTTGAATGATTGGTCCAGGAATGTTGGACGACTTTTGCACCATGTTCTTCGGCAATGGAAACAGTTGCGTCTGTTGAAAAACAATCAACAACCAGGACTGAATCAGCGACACCTTTGAGGCTCGTCAGGCACCGGGGCAGGTGTTGTTCTTCGTTATAGGTCAGGATTACTGCCGTAAGTTTTGATGGTTCCATATTGTTTTATTCCGACAAGTCACGGAAATTCAGACACCCGTAGATTTGGGCAATCGAAAATGCTCCTGGATCAGTTAATGGATTTAAGATCACGTATTATTCTTTTCTTGACTGGTTTAGCGGGATTACCCGCTACAACAGTCCAGGGCTTAACATCTTTTGTGACTACAGCTCGTGCGCCGACAACCACACCTTCGCTGATGGTCACTCCAGGGCCAATGAAGGCATCTGCGCACACCCAGGTGTCATTAAGTATTATAATAGGTGGTTTTAACAATGGCAAAGTGGAATGAGTGTAATCATGGGTGCCGGCACATAGATGGCTGCGGTGAGAGATTGTCGCCTTTTTTCCAATTGTTATTTTTCCCAGGTTGTAGATATACGCATGTTCTCCTATGCTTGACCAGTCCCCAATTTCAAGGTTCCATGGCATGAAAATTGACACAGTATTATAAATATGAACTTCTTTTCCGATCCGGGCGCCAAATAAGCGGAGAAGAAATCGACGCCACCGGAAAAAAGGTCTGGGGCTGAACAGAAAAAGAGGACGTATAATATTCCATATCTGTCTTGCCACCAGTTCTTTTGCAGAATATTTTCGGGAAGAACGATTAATTTTTATCTGTAGTGAGTGCTCCGACATTTTCTGTTTTCATCTGAATTTTTATCAATTGAGATTTCCAGTGATTTTTGACCGCAGGCTAGCCTGATCAAACAGGCCCAATCCACAATTTGGCTGAGTTTCATGGGGAATCAGAAATTATTTTGCCCACATCCCCTCTTCTCTGCTAGGATGAAAGAGAGGAGGAGCTATGAGTTTGCAACCGACAGCCGATAGACTACTGCTTTTTAACCTGTCACCCGGGGAGACTCGGCTTATCGCCAGGCTTGTTACCTCTTTTTCCCTTGAAACAGTTTCTCTTCAAATCAACGAACTCAGCCAATACCTGGAAACAAAGCCCCAGCGTCCAGTCAGCCTGGTGATTTTCCATGTGGATGCAGAAAACAACAGGCAACATCTTGATATCAGGAAAATTCGGGAGCATCTTGGTGAGAATGTTCCCATACTAATCCTTATTCCGGCTAATAATAGAAAAAACATCAGGAAATATCTGAAGGCCGGGGCCGATGACTACCTGCTTCTACCCCTGAATCAGGATCAGTTCTCCGTCAGTTTCCTCATACTGCTCGAAATCGGCCAGACGATGGCCCAGGCGCAAAGGCAGCAGACATCACGGAGCAGCACTTTTACCTGGAACAGGTTGATTAACTCATTCCGGACCGGAGAAAGTTACTTCTCCCCCAGAACTCTTGCCGGAAACCGGAAAACTGAGGGAAAATTCAACAAATGGGAAAAGCTCCACCGTCTTGGCCTGGGAGGATTCGGTGTAGTCTGGCTCGTCAAGGAAACCGGGACAGGGAGACTTGCAGTGGCCAAAACCCCCCATTCACCGGCGTTGAATATACGTGTACTGCGATCCGCCGCTATTCTGAAACGACTTATCCATCATCCCGGTATCTGTCAGCTTCTGGAGGTTGTCAAACACAACGGTAAATTCATACTTATCCAGGAATATATCAACGGCCCGACCCTGCAGGATCTGTTAAAAACAAAAATTCCCGCCCGTGACAGGGAAGACTACTTCTGCCAACTTCTCTCAGCGGTTGCATTTTCCCACAATCACAGGATCCTGCATCGTGATATTAAGCCTGAAAACATCATGATAAGTAAAACAGGAAGAGTAAAACTGCTGGATTTCGGGATTGCAAAGGACCTCTCCCGGCAGGGAGCCGGAAGGAGTTCAGAAGGCACCCTGAGTTACATGGCCCCGGAACAGTATGCCGGCAAAAGCTGTCTCGCCTCCGATATCTGGTCCCTGGGCATTATCCTCTATATTTTTGCCACCAATGCCGTTCCCTACCAGCTCTACAATGATGAATACCCGGAAGACATGGAAAAAGAACTGCAGGACAGGGCTCCGTTGACAATCAATCCCCAAATAGACCGTGAACTTGACAGGATTATCATGGGCTGCCTGGAAGTGGATCCCGAAAAACGATACGGACAAGGCTACGCCCTGCAGCAGGATCTCTTTAAAACTTTCCCCCTGTTCGGCTCCGGTGAACTTCTCCCGCCATAATCCGGTTTTTGAATCTCCGGCACGAAATGTTAAAGTCCTTTTAACAGCCTCCGACCGAATTCTTCCGGAAGTCCCGATGAAAAGATCTTCTCCTTCGTCCTGTGGAAATCATAATTGAATCTGTAAAACTCAACGCTCTTCCTTTCTGTGTCATATATGAGATAAGCCCCTCGAACATCACCATCTCTGGGTTGTCCTATGGAGCCGCAGTTAAAAATCTGCCGGTTCAGGGATGACATGGGAACAACAGTGCCGTTTCTGGGGGAACGAATATAAACACAGAAAAAATTCCTGCGTGTAATGGCAACCGGTACATGGGTATGGCCGAGAAAGAGGAGTTTTGTCTTTGACCTGGCAAATGATTTGGAAATAGAACTCTTCTCGGAAACATAATACCAGTTTCTGGGTTTATATGGATTGGAATGACAGAAAAAAGTATCATTCCATCTGACAGTATCAATCATCTCCTTGAGAAAGAAAAAATTCTCATCGGATAACCTCTTTCTCGTCCAGGAAATTGCCTTCCTGGTAGCCGCACCTGCTCTCATCGGGACACCGAGGACGGCGGCATCATGGTTTCCGAGAATAAAAACCGCGTGGGAAAGATTGCGCAACCGATCAATGCAATCGTTGGGGTCCGGTCCGTAACCCACAACATCCCCCAGGCAGATATAACGGTCGATATTTTTGACGGAACAGTGACGCAGAAATGCCTGGAGTGCTTCCAGGTTCGCGTGTATATCGGAGAAAACGGCAACCCGCATAACTGTATCTCGAATCAGAAAAGAGTATCGGGAATTATTTCTTCTTCCAGCTTTTTTCCTCCCCTTTCAACAGTCTTGATATATTTTCATGGTGTTTAAGCCAGATGAGCAGGCCCACAAAGGCAGCGGCCCAGATAGTGGCCGGTGAACTCCCCATCAACCACAACCACACAGGCATCAGAGCAGAAGCCAGAAGAGAACCTGCCGAGACAAAACCGGTCAGGGCAACAGCACCTGCAAAGACAACGAGACTGATTAAAATAGCAGGAGCCGAAAGATAAAGAAACACGCCGAGCCCTGTAGCCACCCCCTTGCCGCCCTTAAAACCAAGATACACAGGGAACATGTGACCAAGCACCGCGGCAATACCCGCAAGAAGCACAAATCCTTCCCGGCTGCTGGATTCAGGCAAAAAAAACGCCGCCAGGTACATGGGTAGAAAACCCTTGAGACAATCACAGACCAGGGTCAGAAACCCCAGTTTCCTGCCCAGTACCCGGCTCACATTGGTGGCTCCGATATTACGGCTCCCCGCCTGGCGGACATCAGTTCCCGCAAGCTTGCTGAAAACCAGACCAAACGGGATGGAACCGATAAAATAACCGAGCAGGGGAAAAAGATACTTCATAGGAAACTACTCACAATGTTGATAACTCTACATTTTATTTGGGTCGTCATATCCCCGCCCTATGCTTTCTCCCTGTCCCTGTGCCTGGTAAATTTTTTCAGCAACCGGTCGGAAACATCATCATCACGATAGGAAACAATGGTAACGGGACATTTTCGAAACATCCTTTCAGCGACAGATCCAGCAAATATATGTCTGATATCGTGGGTCTTGATGCCCATCACCACCATATCAATATTCTCATCCACAACGAGTTTCAGCAATTCGTTTGTCGGATCACCAATTTTAAAAGTAAAATTGACCTGGTCATCGGGCAATGTCATCTCGGCCATCAGGTCCTTCAGTTCGACACGACGCTCTTTTTTCACGGTTTCCAGATAATCTTCAACACCGACCTTGTACCCCAGGGAAGATATCTTGTTGACAGCCTCCAGATCCCGCTCATTAATGACATTGACAACAATCATGGCTGCATTGAAGGAAGCAGCAATCCCTGCTGCATAATGCAAAATACCTTTAGAGTATTGTGAAAACGCAATGGGTACCAAAATTTTTTTAACCATAGGATACTCTCGATACTGTTTTCAAACAGCCGGCCGGTGAAAACAGTCACCGGCCATTCTGCTGTTTATATACTAGGAAGCTGCTGCAACCAGTTCCTCTTCATTAATTTTCCTGGCTCTACCGCGCTGAATATACCATAACAGGGCGAGAAGCATCATTGCCGGAATAAAGACCAGTTGCTTTGGCGGACGGTCGGTCTTCATCTGAACACCCGTAATTTCCTGGTCAAAATCTATCTTTGCCTTTTCAGCAGGGCTGCCAAAAGCAACAAGATCAACCAGAATTTTACCATCTTCTTTTCTCGTTTCAAGACCAATGGTACTGAGTCTCTCCCTGCCGGTTGCTCCATCCCCCACGGGCAGCATCACTGTCATCTTGAACTGTTTCCCGTTATCTTTCTCACCCTTGAGCTGGAGCCTGAGCATGGATCCGGGTTTCATTTCACCCACGACCTGTTCCAGTTCCGAAGCCGGTTTTTCCATGAGGGGCGGATAGACTTTATCCCAGAAATAACCTGGTCTGAAAAGCGCGAAAGCGACCAGAAGAAGTGCAGCAGTCTCCCACCACTTGTTTTTTGTCAGGAACCACCCCTGGGTCCCGGCAGCAAAAACCAGCATGGCAACAACTGCAGTAACGATGGTCAGAACAAGATGATACCAGTGTTCTACCCCGATCATCAACAGTTCAGTGTTGAAGATGAAAATAAAGGGGAGGATGGCCGTCCTGATATCATAGCCGAAACCCTGGATACCCGTACGGATGGGATCACCTCCCGAGATCCCGGCGGCGGCAAAGGCTGCAAGTCCGACAGGCGGTGTATCATCCGCCAGAATACCGAAGTAAAAAACAAAAAGATGGACGGCAATCAGGGGAACAATCAGTCCGTTCTGCGCTCCAAGGCTGACAATAACAGGAGCCATCAGAGTGGAAACAACAATATAGTTCGCAGTCGTCGGCAGCCCCATACCAAGCAGAAGGCTGATACCGGCGGTAAACAGCAGAATCAGCATAAGGTTACCACCGGAAATAAACTCAACAAACTCAGTCATAACCAGACCGATTCCGGTGAGTGTTACCGTACCGACAACAATACCGGCAGCCGCTGTCGCCACCCCGATTCCGATCATGTTTCTGGCACCGGCCACCATTCCGTCGATGAGATCATTCCAACCCCGGACAAAAGAAAAATCATCTCCCTGCATTTTTCTGAAAAAACCTTTCAGGGGATGCTGGGTAAGAACGATAACCACCATCAGAACAGATGCCCAGAAAGCGGACAGTGACGGTGACAGTCTTTCCACGGTAAGACACCACATCAAAACAACAATGGGTAGAATAAAATAGTACCCTGCCTGGGCAGTCTCCCCGAGAGGAGGCAGTTCTTTGATATCAGTTGTGATTTCCAGTTCCGGAACACGACAGGCAAAGGCAATGAGAAGAACATACGCCACCGCAAGCAGAACACAGACAATCCAGATTGTGGCATCCCCGGCTACCGTTTTGATCCAGCCGAGACCGTAATAGGTTACCCCACCTAGGATGATAAGGGTAAGAATAGTTATGATAAAACTTGTCACACCCTGGACAAAAGTTTTGGTCTTACGCTTTTTCATTCCCTTCAATCCCATCTTGCAGGCTTCCAGGTGCACAATATAGACCAAGGCAATATAGGATATAATGGCAGGAAGAAAGGCATGTTTGATGACTTCAATATAAGATATTCCCACATATTCCACCATCAGAAATGCCGCAGCACCCATTACCGGTGGAGTCAGCTGACCGTTGGTGGAAGAGGCCACCTCTACCGCGCCGGCCTTTTCAGCAGAAAAACCAACCTTTTTCATAAGGGGAATGGTAAATGTCCCCGTCGTTACCACGTTAGCGATGGACGAGCCTGAAACCAACCCTGTCATTGCAGAGGAAACAACTGCGGCCTTTGCCGGCCCACCCCGCAAGTGGCCAAGTCCAGCAAAAGCGGTTCTGATAAAATAATTGCCCGCACCTGCCGCCTCAAGAAGCGAGCCAAATAGAACAAACATGAAAACCATACCGGTGGAAACTCCCAGGGCAACTCCATAAACACCTTCGGTCGTCAACCAGTAATGGGTCATCCCCTTGGAAAAGCTTGCACCCTTATGGGCAATAACCTCGGGCATATATGGTCCTGCAAAGGTATACAGGGTAAACACCATGGCTACAACCATCAGTGGAGGCCCAAGCGCCCGCCGGGTGGCTTCCAGCAGCAGGATAAGTCCAACCAGGGAAACACCAAGATCCAGCAGCGTGGGTTGTCCCGGACGGGTGGAAAGATCAGAATAAAACAGAAACAGATATGCTGCACAGAAGGCAGCTATAAAAGCCACGACCCAGTCCTGTATCGGAATATATTGCTTGGGTGAAGATTTAAAGGTCGGAAAAGCAGTGTAGGCGAGAAAAACGGCAAAAGCCAGGTGAATTGCTCTTGCTTCAGTGTCATTTAAAACAAAAATATTAAATACAAAGGGTAGCGGAGATGCATACCAGAGCTGGAAAAGAGTCCAGGCCAACGGTACAAAAAAAAGGACATTTTTAGAGATTTTCCCCTGAGGATTACGACCGCCTGTGTCCGCCTCTGCGACCATCTCCTGTACATGCTCACTGGGTAATGGTTTTTCGGTAGGTTGAGTCATTTCGACGACTTCTCCTTTTCATTCCTGAAACAGTAGCTGAAAGTATAGAATCCCCGTCTGGACAGCACCCGACAGGAAAACTGTCAATGCGAGTACAGATACATCTCTATATATCGAGTAAAATTACATAATGAAAACCTGTGCGAAGATAAAAAAAGAAATGTGCAGCCGTAAAATCCGGCTGCACACAAAGCTAAAGGCTATTTGGAAAAATTTCGTTTTCGTCCAATTTTCTGTCCCTTGATCCCGGACGAAAATTTTATTTTTTTCAAAACACCCTGTAGGATACAGCTGATGTTTTTTATTTCAATTACATCAGACCTGCTTCTTTGTAGTATTTAACGGCACCTGCATGGAGAGGAGCAGAGAGACCTGCCTTGATCATTTCCTCTTTTTTCAGGGTAGCAAAGGCAGGATGAAGCTTCTTGAACTGGTCAAAGTTCTCAAAAACAGCCTTCACTATATTATAGATAACCTTCTCGGGTACCTTGGAGGAAGTGACAAAAGTTGCGGCGACACCAAAAGTCTTGGTATCGGCATCGGTTCCCCTGTACATTCCACCGGGAATAACTGCTTTTTTGTAATAGGGCTTTTCTGCAACCAGGGCGTCAATTTCAGGTCCTTCAACATTGACCAGGACAGCGTCACAGGAGGTGGTTGCCTCTTTGATGGAACCATTCGGAAAACCTACAACATACACCATGGCATCAATCTTGTTATCACAGAGAGCCTTGGACTGCTCGGCTGCCTTAAGTTCCGAAGCCAGTTTAAAATCAGCTTTTGTCCAACCCATCTTCTCCATGACAACTTCCATGGTTCCACGCTGTCCTGATCCCGGATTACCGATATTAACCCGCTTTCCTTTCAGATCTTTAAAATTCTTAATACCGGCATCGGCTCTGGCAACAACAGTAAACGGTTCTGAATGAATGGAAAATACTGAACGCAGATCTTTGTTTGGTCCCTGCTTTTTGAACTTGCTGGTTCCATGATAAGCATGATACTGCCAGTCAGACTGGGCAACACCCATATCAAGCTCACCGGCCCTGATTGCATTCAGATTGTAAATAGAACCACCGGTACTCTCAACCGTCGCACGGAGTCCATGCTCTTTCTTACCCTTGTTGACCAGACGCGCGATTGCACCGCCAGTGGGATAATAAACACCGGTAACACCGCCGGTACCGATGGTCACAAAGGTCTGATCAGATGCCATGACACTGGTTGCTGAACTCAGTGCAGTGACACAGCCAAATGCAATTGCTGCCATTAAAGATGCTGTCCGTTTCATACTTTTTCTCCCTCATTTTCGTTAATTACTTTCCCCCCGACTCCCAAAGAAATATCGAGGAAACAAAAAACACATCCGTCATGTGTAATCGACATTTTCAGGTGCCCATCACACATTCTGTCCAGTCTCGAAAGACCGCGAATAAAAATACACATCACAACAATTTAAATGAGAAGTCAAGCTTTTTTCAAAGGGCTTTAAATGATTTTTCCGCAAATCTCCCGTCAGGCTGGACAGCCCGGTTTTTCTGGCCCCGGGGATTGTTTTCCCTTCCTTTTTTTGCCATCTGATATTCCAGCGTTTTCTTGAATACTTGCATGGAAGACACCTCAAACTCTCCCGGAAAAACCCCTGTTGACAGCCGCCATCTCTCCCTCCCCTATTTGAATAATGGCAGAAAAAAAAACCCTGTGGTAAATTGATAAACTACGTTCAAGTGACAATAAGTGCTTCATTCCGGAAAATGGTAATACCACCGTTTAAACGGTTTCAATGCATAACAGGCAGTAAAAAACTGTAATTGCTCACAGGCACCCAACTTTTCACGGTCTCTTTTGTCCGCATAGGTAGGTTATAGCGGACAAAAGAGCCTGCAACAATCTGCGGCACCTGGAAGCAATTACACTTCAGAGGTTATAAAATCACAGAGTTGCTACACCTGTGACCAATTACAATAATCTTTGTGATCAGTTACGATACAATGACTATTCAAAAAATATACAAATACCCTGAACCGGTTCTGCGGAAAAAAACAGAGAAAATCACCGTCTTTGACAGAGAACTGGCAAACCTTGCCGACGACATGGCTGAAA
>NZ_JBPLBA010000161.1:0-11433 GCF_054039375.1 Desulfomarina sp.
GGTACCCTGGCTTCTTTACCCTTTATGGTCATGGCTTTCTTTTACAGTCCAGATAAAGAGCAGGGGGATAAAAAGCAGGGTCAGAAAGGTGCCGACAAGCAGACCGCCGATGGCGACTGCGCCGAGGGGAGCGAGTCTTTCCAGGCCTATTGCCGATCCGAGGGCTACGGGCAGCATTCCTGCAGCAACGGCAAAAGCAGTCATCAGGACGGGCCGGGTACGAATGCGGATACTGGCAAGCATTGCTTCCCTTTTATTCATGCCCTCCTCCATTTTCTCCTGGGCAAAGTGGATGAGCAGGATGGCATTATTGACAATAATACCGGAAAGAAGAATAAATCCCATCATGGCCGGCATGGAGACATGGTACCCCAGCAGGAGAAGGATCCAGGCAGCACCGATGATGGTCAGGGGAATGGAGAGGATGATCATCAGTGATATTTTGATCGAATCAAAAAATGTAATCAGGGTAAAGAAAATCAGAATGACGGCAAAGCCGATGGATTTTGCCATTCGACCGGCTGAATTATTGAACTCTTTGATATCCCCGACCTGTTCCATTGTCACTGAAGAGGGCAGCTCTGAACCTTTGAAGTTCTTTTCGAAATTATTCATAATATGTGAAATCGCGGTCTTTTCACGAAAGCCGTACACGTTGAGAGTATAGTTCAATCCTTCCCTGTTGATGACACCGGGTTCAAGAGCCCTGTCTATGGAGGCCAGGGAGCTGAGGGGGATTGCTTTGCCCTGTGGTGTTTCAATCAGAAGTGTCGAAAGGATGTCAACCCTGTCCCGCTGTTTTTCCGGAAGCTGAACCCGCACCCCGAAGTCGAGGTTGTTTGCCGCTGGAAAGGTGGCTGCCAGGGTGCCTCGGAGTATTGGTTGGAGCTGGGCTGTGATGTCGGCATTGGTCAGTCCGTAAAAAGCGACTCTTTTGCGGTCGAAATTCAGGGTGAAGACGGTCTTGTCGCTGTCCCATGTGCGGGAAACAGATACTACTCCACGGGTTTTATAGAGTGCTTTTTCCACAAGATCCCCTGCTCTGACCAGGTCTCTGAAATCGGGCCCTGAAAGCATGATATCGATGTTGGCGCGGATACTGGAAAGAGCTGTAGCACCGTAATCCACCACCTCAATCCTTTTTACATTTGCAAGACCGGCCAGTTTCCGGCGCAGTTGATGTTCGATTTGCCATATGGTTTTTTCACGTTCATAACGATTCACATAGGTGGCGGTAATGGCGATATGATCTGTGCCTGATCCGCTTCCGATGCTGAGAACCCCTGCTTCACTTCCGATTGCTGAAGAAAGATAGTTCAACCTGCCGCCGGCTGTTATGATTTTATTGGCCCTGCGGACGATGTCCCGGCTGGTATCAATGGGCAGGTTTGGATCGGTGGTGATTTTAATCAGCACACCGCCCGTATCCATGGGGGGCATGAGCTCCCTGCCCACTGTCGGCATGACTCCGCGTACACTGATGATAAATGAGAGAAGAAGAAAGGCGAAAAAGATAAAGGCCGTCAGTTTGCTGTCAAGTGCCGCCGTAACCAGACGGGAGAAAAATTGTTGTACAGCCTCATTTGCTCTGCCGGTAATCCGATGAAAAAAGTCTTCCAGATAAAGCAGTACTGGATGTTTTAAGGTGAGAATTTTGACAGAGAGAAGGGGGACAGCCGTAATGGAAATTATATAGGAAGCGGACAGCGCCAGGAGCAGAGTTGCTGTGAGCGGGCGGAAAACCGTCTGTGGATAACCGCCGACGAAAAGTATTGGCGCCAGGGCAATCATGGTTGTTACGGTTCCGGAGAGATCAGCAAACATAATTTCCTTTGTACCGTTCATGACCGCCTGATGAATACCGGTACCCGGCAGCCTGTAGTGGCGTTCGATGTTTTCCATTACCACCACCGCATCGTCAAGAAGCAGGCCGAGTGCCAGAATGATGCCGGTAAGGGTGACCACATTAAATTCAATACCGACCAGCCACATGAGAGCGACTGTGCTGGCGTAAACGAGAGGGATGGTAATCAATACAACAAATACCTGTCGAAAACTGGCAAGGAAAAGAAAGACTACGAAAGTGGACATGAAGATGGCATCCCGCAGGGATTCAAACATATTCTCTGTTGACTGTACAATAGTGTCTTTCTGGGTATCTGTTATTTCAAAATTGAGCAGGGGATAAAGAGCCCTGATTTTTTCGAGTTCACCTTCTATCCCTTCGATGGTGCGAACCACATCCGCATCTCTTCCCCTCTGTACCGCTAGGGCGATTGCTTCTTTGGAGTTACCAAAATACCCTGCACTGTTCTCATAGTGGCCGAAATAAATCCCGGCAACATCCGCCAGTGTCACGTTGTCTGTGAGCCGCAATGATTTCAGACCTTCAATGGAAGCCTCTCTGCCAGGAGATTTGAGGATATATCTCGATTTGTCATTTGTCAGAAAACCGATGGCGAAATCCCTGTTGTTGGAGCGGAGGGTAGACAAAACCTTTGCCATACTGAGTTGATAACGGTCAAGTTTATGTTTGTCGACAATGACCTGGATCTCTTTTTTGTAGCCGCCGAAAATGTCCACATTGGCCACGCCGGGTAATTTGATCAGTCGCTGTTTCAATGTGTTGTCTGCAAGCTGACGGATGTCTTCAAGCGGTATGTTTTCTTTTGGGCTCACGGCAATGATGGCGATGGGCGGGGTTGCAGCGGAAATGACATGGATCTGGGGAGCCAGAATGTCATCTGGCAGGGTTGCGCGGATTTTATCCAGGGCGTTACTCACATCTCCGGCTGCAGCTTCAAGATCCCTGGTGTATTCGAATTCGGCTCTGACAACAGTAACTTCATCAATTGTGGTCGAATACACCCTGCGGATATTATCGAGGGTGTAAAGCTCTTCCTCAAGGGGTACACAGATGTTTGCCGCAAGAGTCTGCGCCGATCCGCCCGGTTGAACGATGACCACCGCGATTTCCGGATAATTGGATTCCGGAAACAGTTTGCGGTCGATGGTGTTGTATCCGATCACTCCCAGGAAAAGAAAAAGAGTCAGAAATGAGTAAATAAAATAAGGGCGTCCCAGGAGACGTTCGATCCAGCTGTTATTCATTGCTTACTCCGGAAGTAATTCTGATATGTCCATAGGAGGGCAGAAGACTCAACTTTGCCTCCGAAGCGACGGCCACCATACCCGTGACAGGGGGGGTGATAACAGCGGCTGTCCCGCTTCGGGCGAGAATATGGACGACTTGTTCTGAAAAATGATTATCCTGCCAGACCATGACACTGACGGTCCCGTTTCTATGCAGCAGGGCTGTTACCGGGACACTGCATCCGGTTGCTGTCTGAGTTGTAACTGAAACATTCACAGCACTTCCATTGGGCAGATTGAAATTTCCTTCTGGTTCGATTTCTGCGATGGACAAACCTCTCCTGGCGTCATCATAGATTTTTGTTATTCTTCCGGACAGGGATGTATACCTGGGGAACTCAACTTTCCGGCCCGCCTGAATGGGGTCTTTTCCCGGAACAAAGGTGAAGGTCAGTTTTTTGGAGAGGGAATTCAGGCTGAGTACAGGCCGACCCGGTGTGGCCAGATCCCCTCTGTGTTGAAAAACGGTGCCGATAATACCGTTGAAAGGCGCAGTCACACGGGTGTACCGGAGTTGGTTTTCAACCCCCTTTATTTTTTGTTGTAACTCTTTTACCGCGGTTTCAGCTCTGCTGAGGCTGACCCCGGACGCGTCAAATTTTTCCCGGGCAAGACCCCCTGCATTAAAAAGTATACGGTTGCGATTATGCTGTGCCCTGCTGAAATCAAGTTGGGCCTCAGCCGATTCCAGTTGAGCCCTGAGCCCGCCGGCAGTGGCCAGAATTTCCTGTTCGTCCATGCTGAACAGCGGGTCTTTTTCTTTTACAGGCTGGCTTTCTTTTACGTAAACATTGGTGATCCTGCCCGAAAGTTTTGATGATATTTTGACTGTCTGCTTCGATTCAAGGACAGCAAGGAAAAAACGTGAACTTGAAATGGTTCTGTTCTCCGGGGCAACGATGCTGACCGGATGGATTATAGGCTGGGCAAGGGGGGCATCATTGATAGCCTGTTGTCGTTTTTTTAATAAGACAATACCGGCAGCCAGTGTAATGATTAAGGGTAGAACCAGGAACAGTTTTTTCATTTGTTTTCTCCTTAAAACCAGAGGGCAGGCACTGGATGTTTGATTATAGCTCACTTGGAAAAGCGCTTGTTTACAGGGGCCCCTGTTGTAATAAAATTACTGCTGTTCACCCTGTCGGTTTCAAATGCAATGGATTCTCCCCGCTCCAGCAGGTAGTCCAGATAGAAACGGGCAGAGGTGTATGTGTAGCCTGCGGCAAGAAAACGGCTGAGGGTCTGCTGGTGGCGGGCCTTTGTATAGAGCAGGTCGCTGATGTCGATTGTCCCCTGATCAAAGCGGACCTGTTCGATTTTTTCTGTTTCTTCAATAAGCTGCAGCTCTTCCCTGGTGCTGTTGTAATCAGTTACAGCCATATTTATTCTGGCAATGGCTTCCAGGATTGACTGTTTTAAGGCCAGCTCGATCTTCCTTTGCTCATACCGGCTCTGCCGGGCCAGGATCCTGCTTTTCTCTATTTTTGACCTTGTACTGCCAAAATCGAAAATATTCCATTTCAGGTTCAGGCCGAGTTGCCAGATCTCCTGGTTGTTCCAGTCACCACTGTATTTATTAGTGCTGTCGTTAGGGCCGAAATTCTGCATATAGGAAGCGTTGAAAAGAACCTGAGGCAGAAGAGAGGCTGTTGATTTTTCGACAATTTTTTCATTTGTTTCTGCGGTCAGCCGGGCAGCCTGCAAGCGCTTCAGCTTTGTCAACCGTTCCACAAAATTTTCATGAACCGCAATGATTGATTCCGGTGTTATGTTCATTTTTTCCAGCGTTTGGAGTTGTTCCACGCCAGCAAGGTCGGCAAGTGATCCATTACTGATTTCAATTCTGGCCGTAAGCTGTTTTCGGTCAGCCTTGGCCTTTTTCAGGCTGGTTGCGGCCTTGAGTTGATCTATCCGTGCTTTTTTCCCAAGGGAGAGCTCAACCGTTATGTTGTCATACAGTTTCTGCAGAGCTCTGATATAGGCAACCAGGGAACTGTCCTGTGCCTGCAGGGAGAGAGAGCTGAGAAAAAGAGCCTTAACATTATAAATAAGTTGCTCCCTGCTCAGGGACCTGGCCGCACGGGCTGTTTCTTTGCGGAGTTCTGCAATTTCCACGGCACGTAGCTGGGCAAAGCCGGTAAAAAGAGCGACTTCGTAGATCACTCCCGCACCCAGCAGATCCTGTGTTGTCGGGACTATCGTTCCACCGGATGCAACGGTTGACGGGGTGAGAGGGGCCAGTGTTCTCGGCAGGTTGAAATGGGTATAGGAGCCGACCAGGTCAAGCCGACCAAAGCCTTTTGCCCGCTGATCAGTCAATTCTTCCCGGGCAATGTTGAGGCTTAACTGCTCTTTCTGCAGGTCCGGATTGTTTTTCAGAGCAAGTTGTACACACTCATCGAGGGTGAGTGAAAATCCAGGGACAGTCAGGCAGCTCAGCAAAAGGACCGCCAAAGAAAAAAGAAGCCTCAGCAGTGTATGTATTTTTTTACGGTTCATAATTATTCAAGGGCCCTTTACGGGGTTAATCATGGAATTAAACGAACGTTTGATTATAATAAGTCGACAGAAGAGAAAAAGCAAAGAAAAAATCATAACAGAGGTTCAAAACTGAAAATGCACCGTTATTTCCTGGAAGAGGTCAACCCCAATAATCAGGTATATCTTCAGGTTCATCTGTGTCAGGCCGGAATTCGCACGTAATCGGGGATTGATTCAGGTTTCATCGCACAACGGCTGTGGCTACTCCCGCATCATCAAACGAGGCCATTTCCCGCATCATACGGCAGGCAAGTTCGACCAGGTTCATGGTTATGGCGGCACCTGTACCTTCTCCCAGGCGCATATCAAGGTCGATGACCGGCTCCAACCCCATGATGTCCAGGGCGGTTTTCTGGCTGATTTCGACGGACCTGTGGCCGGAAACAAGGTAATCGCCGACGGCAGGGCAGAGCAGGTAGGCGAGAAGGCCTGCAGCGGTGGAAATGACACCGTCCAGGACCACGCAGCATTTCTGTGACGCCGCTGCAAGCACAGCTCCACATATGCCGCCCAGCTCATAACCGCCGACTTTGGCCAGGATGTCGACAGCATCGGCGGGATCGGGTCGATGGAGGGCAAGGCTTTTTTCAATGACCTCTACCTTGCGCTCCAGGCCGCTGTTGTCCACTCCGGTTCCCCTGCCGGTCAGCCGGGTCGGAGACAGGCCGGAAACAGCACAGATAATTGCCGTGGCACTGGTAGTGTTGCCGATTCCCATTTCGCCCATACCAACTATATCACAGGAACGGGAGTTATTTTCCGTGATGAAAATCCGGGCACCCTGCTCTATGGTTTTTATTGCCCTGCCCCTGCCCATGGCGGGTTGGATGGCAAAGTTATCAGTTCCATATGCTATTTTTTCTCGGATCAGCATGGGGTGGTCGGCAAAATCACTCTTTACACCCATGTCCACGATTGACAACTCTATGCTGTACTGGCGACAGAAAGCGTTGACGGCAGCTCCCTCCTTCAGAAAATTTTCCACCATCTGTACCGTCACCCTGGCGGGAAAAGCAGAAACACCCTCCTCGACTACACCATGGTCTCCGGCAAAGACAAACATTTTTTTATCGTTGATCTCAGGGTTTAAATTGTCCTGGATTGCCGCAAGCTGAACCGCCAGTTTTTCAATTGTGCCAAGCGCACCCAGGGGTTTTGTTTTCAGGTCGACTTTTTTCTGTGCCATATCCCGGACTGCGGCAGTGACGGGTTGTATGGATTCGGTGAGATCCTGAAGGAAGGGAGAGAGATATATGAGCTTTGGTGGGGTTGGCCGGAGTTTTTTCTTTTCCAAAGGTGTTTTTTCCTCTGGATAGGTTGCTGACGCAAGCGTTTTTCCAGACCAGTCGATAATGTATTTCAGGGCTTCGCCGGAGAGGATATGTTCCAGTACCCCTTCGACCTCTTCCGGGCCGATGCATTTTTCAACCAGCATTCCCAGGTCATCCTGTCGACGGTGGCAGAATAATACCGCCTCTTTCATATGTTTTCTTCCCGGGCCATAGGCTCCGTGAATTTCCAGTTCTTTATAGTGGATGAGGTTGAGCAGGTTTGTTTCTATCTCTTCATTTTTTTCCAGACCACTGAAATAAACAAGGCGTCCACCCTTGCGCAGTTTGGTGATGCAGAGAGAAAAGGCGATATGGGAATCGCAGCAGTTCAGGGCCAGATCAAAATCAGAAGCAACCGTATCCTTACAGAGATCCAGGTTGTTTTTCTTTGCAAATGCATCGAGTCGGGCGATTTTTTTCTGACTCCGTTCCACGACTGTTACCCGGCAGTTTTGTTCACGGCAGAGAAGCGCCGCGAGCATGCCCACCACGCCGCCCCCGTAAATGATTACCCGTGAATTCTGTTGCACGGGAAATTTTGATAAGCCGTTAATGACGCAGGCAACGGGTTCGGCAAAGGTCAGGAGGCGGGGATCGATTTTTTCCGTGACCGCAATCAGGCTGTCCCGGGGGACGGAGACAAAACTGGCAAAACCGCCATCGGAGTGAAAGCCGATGATCCGCATTTCCTCACAGAGATTTTCCCTTCCCGCCAGACAGTATCGGCACTTTCCACAGGCCTGACCGGGCCAGACGGTATACAGCCTGCCCGAGTTGTCGAAACCCGCAATTTCATGGCCCGGTACCCTGGGCAGTGTCAGGTCGCGATGGCCCTGGTTCCACATCCTGGCATCGGTGCGACAGACTGCGCAGCAGGCAACTTCAAGAATTACATGGTTGTCCTTTTCATGCAGAAACGGGGCGGATGAGGAGAATTCCAGGTTGCGGCGGCCTCTCAGTGAAAGTTGCATGGATCAATCCTCCTGATATATTTTCTCGCTGATTGTCAGCTGCACTATGATGGCTTCTGTTTTTCCTTCGCGCTTGAGTTTTTCCACAAGTTTTTTTACTTTTTCAACCTGTTCCAGCGGAAAAACGGAAGCCTTTGCCATGGCGCAGGGTCTGGCAGTGCCATCCTGAAAACGAAAATAGCTTTCCCCCTCTTTTATAACCAGAAGTTCCATGATCAGTTGACTCCCGCTTCGGCTTTCAGACCGGCAAGTTTTGCCAGCCCCGCAGCCGGATCTTCATTCTGTATTTCAACCCATTTTTCCAGTTGCGTAAGCCCTCGACCCGAGAGAAGAATTTCCCTGGCCCTGTCAACTCCTTCTCTGATTGACGGCACCATTTCCCTGACATAAAAAAGCAGACCGCTGTTTAAAATGACAGCGTCATTACGGGCATCATCACCCTGTCCGGCAAGCAGACGGATCATATTGAGGGAGGCGTCGTGGTGGTTGCTGTCTGCCGCAATGCTTTCAGGATTATGGGTCCGCAGGCCTAAATCTTCGGGAGAAAAAGTCAGTTCCTCAAAATTGCCCTGAAAGAGGTGGATTCCCCTGGTTGATCCGCAGACAGATGCTTCGTCCATCCCCCTGTCGCTGCCCGTGATAGCTCCGTAGACAATAATACCATTCCTGTAACCGATGGCGTCCATGACCTCGGCAACCGGTCTGAGAAGAACGGGAGAGTAGACACCCCGGACAGCGATTCCGGGCAGGGCCGGGTTGGCCAGGGAAGCGGCAATGTTGAGGGGGGAACCGAAACAGATTTGCGAGAGAATACGGCCGAGTGCCATGGGATGAACCCTGGGGCTCATGCCGTTGAAAAGGCCGATACCACACTCCCTGATACTGTTGGCCACCGTGTTGACATCGCATTCCATATCGACACCAAGGCTCTCGGCCATATCCACTGTTCCGCGGGCCGAGGTGATGGCACGGGCACCATGGCGGGCAATATGTATTCCTCCTGCACTGCCCACCAGGGCCGCGGCGGTACTGATATTAAATGTTTTGAAGCTGTCCATGCCGGTTCCGCAGTTATCCACGACTTCCAGGTCGTCCAGAATGACCTTTTCAGTATCGAGGTCATAAACCGCCTGCCAGCCACCGGCAACTTCGGCTGCATTTTCCCCTTTGGCGGTGAGGGCGGCGAGAAAGGCGCCCTGCTGCATTTCCGATACTTCGTTGTTCAGAATCATCTGAAAGGCGGAGAAAGATTCATCCCTGGTCAGGTCTGTTTTGGCAATAAGACGGGTTATCAATTCCCCCAGTATCTTGTTTTTTTCAGTGTTGAACCCCATAATATATATCACTCCTGCAGAAAATGAATGATGCGGAATACGGAGAAATACTGAAAAAAAGCGGGAATCAGGGCTCCGTATCCGGCGGTGGGTATTATCCTGTCATATGGATAATACGAAAAACTTTTCCGAATACAGAGAACTCCAGTGGTTAACTCTGAACGTGGAGCGAAACCGCCTCCACGGGTGCAGGCAGGCTTTCTGACTGACGAATTTACCTGCGGCCGACCGCCTTCCCGGAGAACACTCTCCAGTGACTTATCCTGGAAATCAGGATATGGTATCATTAAAAGAACTGCAGAATTGATATCAGTCGGCGCAGACTTCGAATACAGCAAGGACTGGCTTGTGACGGATTCACACCGTCTTTCCTCTTATTTTCGACACCTGCACCGGTCTTATACCTCTCTTTCTCCAGGAAATCAATATGGAAACAATGTCAGCTGACCAATACTGCCGGGAGGTGCGGAATGAAAATTACTCTTGTTCAGACAGAGGTTTCGATAAACCCCTGGGAAAACCTGGCAACGGCATCGGATGCTGTTCATCTGGCAGCGAATGAGGGGAGTTCTCTCATCGCTTTTCCCGAGACATTTATGGCCCGTCTCGAAAAGGGCATGTCGGCTGCTGAAATAGCCGAACCCTCAGACGGTCCGTTCGTCAGTGGCCTGGCCGAGCTGGCAGAACAGTATGACATAGCCATTGTCTGTGGAGTCTGGCAAAAGATTGAGGATGAAAAAAAGCGGGCAGCCAACAGTGTCGTTGTTCTTGGTCGGGATGGTGGCCTGCGGGCGGAATACCGGAAAATTCATCTCTTTGATGCGCTGAATGTGAACGAGTCGGAACAGATGGTGGCCGGTTCCCTGCCGCCTCCACTCTTTACCTGTGACGGTATCCGATTCGGTCTGGCGATCTGTTACGATCTGCGCTTCCCGGAACTTTTCAGGCATCTGGCTCTCCAGGGGGCTGAAGCGGTGGTCGTACCCGCCGCCTGGTATGGCGGGGTTCTTAAGGAAGATCACTGGCTGACTCTTCTCAGGTCACGGGCCATTGAGAATACACTCTATCTTGCAGGTGTAAACCAATGCTCAGCCCCTTTCTGCGGGCGAAGCACTGTTTTTGATCCCTTCGGTGTTATGCTGGCAGGGGCGGGAGAAACTGAAGCCCTGGTGTCAGTTAATATTGACAAGGAACGTCTGGAGGATATTCGCGCACGGTTGCCGGCTCTCAAACATATCCGCCGTGGTTTGTTTTTCGGCTGAAGACTCGACAATATTGTCGAGCGGTCGGTAGATTGTCGAAAAGTTTTTCTGGAGAGAATGGTGGATATATTATAACATGTTGAATATATGAAAGATAAATTAAACTTATTATCTGGCACGGTTGTTGATAATTCTTTTGGGAACGCACCTGTTCCGGCAGTTAAAAGATCCAGGTGTAAAACAGAATTACCAACAACAGGAGGACAGCATGTTTAACAGGAAAAACCTTTCCAGAGCCTTTCTTATCGCTTCAGCTTTAACCCTTATTTCAGTTCCGGTGATGGCCGGGCATGGCCATGGTCCGGGAGACGGGACGGGAAATGGCGGAGTGGGTCCTGCTGATGGAAGTGGTAACGGGCCCGGCAACGGCGAATGTCTGGCCTATGCCTTCAATATTGACGATCATTCCCTGCTTGCGAGAGGTGGCAACGGCAACGGGGGCGGCAATGGAAATGGTGGTGGCAACGGTAATGGTGGTCATGGTCCCGGAGATGGAACGGGAAATGGTGGTGAAGGTCCGGAGGACGGTAGCGGTTATGGGCCGGGAACGGGTGAGTGTCTTGTAACCACTTGATTTTACGGGTATGGCTGAGTCAATCGGCTTAGCCATACCGTTTTTAACCCGAAAACAGTATTTCAGAAATTGAAAAGTTTATATAAATTCATCCTCATTACGCACAAAACTCAGCCGACTTGTGGATGTGCCTGCTTTATCAGGCTAGCCTACGGTCAAAAATCACTGGAAATCTCAATTGATAAGGAATTCAAATGAAAAAGTGTCGGTCCAGATTATTTTCAAACCAGTACAATGTGATTTTTGAAATACGCCTGACAAAGCAGG
>NZ_JBPLBA010000162.1:0-5842 GCF_054039375.1 Desulfomarina sp.
CCACCCAGACATCGCTTTTGCCCGGATCCCCGCATACAACAATTGCCAGGGGAGCATTTTTAATAAAACTCCCCCCGTGGGGTTTGGATGTGGCCAGTTCTTCCAGAAGGGATCTGTCTGTCACAACCACAAATTCCCAAGGGTTGAGACTCCTGGAAGACGGCGAACGAAGAGCGGCTTCCATTAGCATGTCTATTTTTTCCTTTTCAACCGGTTTTTCCTGGAACCGGCGAATACTACGACGTTTTTTTAATAATTCCAGAAACATTTTCCTTCTACCTTTTAAAATTTTTCTAATTACATACAAAACTCAGCCTGATACTTGTGAGCATTTACCACCTGATTTTTTTCAGCACATTGATTATACTGGACTCTTTCAAAGAACAGCGCCATTGAACCTGAAACTACTCACCTTGCCCGTATGCGGGGTTCACTCATCATGACTACGTCACGAATTCTATGGAAATACACACTCTTATAACATGTTTTACCGCTGTAACTCTTCTCACGCTCACTCCTGGAGTGGACACGATGCTGGTCATCCGCAACAGTAGTCGGGGAGGATGGAAGGATGGCGCGGCAAGTTCTCTCGGGATCTGCTCAGGACTCTTTTTTCACGCCATAGTTTCCGCACTCGGTATCTCTTCCATTCTCCTCCTGACAACATGGGCCTTCGGTCTGCTTAAATCAATGGGTGCAGCCTATCTTATCTGGCTCGGCCTTACAAGCTTGAAAGAACTTTTCAGACAGCAGCAAAAAGATGAAACCAGTACAACCAGGGAAAAGAACAATAATTATTACAAATCATTTCGGGAAGGTTTTTTTTCCAATATCCTCAACCCGAAAGCAATTATCTTCTATATGGCCTTTCTGCCCCAGTTCATCGACCCCTCCCGCCCTCCCCTGCTCCAGTCCCTCTTCATTGCCGGCCTGCATTTTATCGTTGGCATGATCTGGCTCTGTACGGTTTCCTCCATGGTAGACAGGGCAGGAACCTGGCTGCAGACACCACAAACAAACAGAATATTACATGGACTCAGTGGATCAATCCTGATCCTGCTCGGCGCAAAGCTGCTTGGCGAGAACCTGAACAGGTGAGTGCGCCATGGTAATACGCAACATTAATCCGAACATTAAAAAAAACAAAAATACGTCCAGACAGGAAGGAACCCTTGTTGCCCACCTGGGTGTAGCGGTTGAGATCCGCTTTGACGCCACGGGAGAAAAAAAGATAATCCGGGTAAAACGTAACTCCGGACATGTTGTTGGAGACAGGGTCACTGTAAACAATGATCTTCTGATCCGGCATAAAAGAAAATCCAAGCTGGTCCGTGTCGATGCCAGGGGCAAAAAACACTGCATCGGCGCCAACCTGGATGCGGTCTGTATTGTTGCAGCCTGCGAGCCTCTCCCCCCACCGGGATTTATTGACAGGGCGGTTATTGCTGCCAGGGCCGCGCATCTCCGGCCCATTCTCCTGATAAACAAATGCGATTTACCCGGCTCGGGACAATATGAAAAGGAAATAAGGAAAACCTACGCTGACCCTGTTTCTCTTTTCATTCTCAGTGCCGTCACAGGCGCCGGTATTAATCAATTTACAGCAGGCCTGGCAGGACTGCGCTCCATATTTGTCGGCCCTACCGGTGTCGGAAAAAGTTCCCTGCTGAACAGGATCTGCCCGGCCGTCAATCTCCAGACAGGTGCACTGCACGAAAGTCGAAAACGTGGTCGTCACACCACGACCGTTTCCACCCTCCACAGGTTAAAGGGAGGAGGAGAGCTGATAGATTCTCCCGGTTTTATCGATTTTGGTCTGGCTGATATTCCGATAACAGACCTGGCCTTTCATTTTCCGGGTTTTGAGAGAAGTCATGATACTCCCTGCCGATTCAGAAACTGCCTCCATCGCTCTGAACCCGGCTGCACCATCACCTCACTGCTGGAACAGGGCAGGATTACCCGGGAGCGCTACGAAACCTACCTTCAGATCCTCCATGAACTTGAGGCCCTGGAGAACCAGCTGCGCTACAGGGAAATGAATAAACGCCGGAAAAAATAGCACCTGATCCGTAACTCCTCACAGGGGTAGCAACTCTGTGATTCTATTATCTCTGACCTAAATCCTGCACTTCACGGGCATAATAATCCTCCACACTGCGACGCAATGTTATTTCCGCCAGTTGAGCACAGTGCAGATGCGTTTCAGGCAACTGCCCCACCTCTTCCATAATAGTGACCATATTGATTCCCGCAAGCTCTTCCACCGTTTTATTACGTGCCAGCCTTGCAGCCGTTTCCACACAGTGCCGGCTGAAGGAACATCCGTTCGTCCAGAAATGTGTATCCATGACCCGGCCGTTACGAATCCTCAGACCGATCTCCATGGTATCGCCGCAGTTACCGACTACCCTGGCAATACCTTCCGGTTCAGTGATAACAGGGTTACCGAAATAGTAGATGAAAAACCAGGTGAGACCAATTACAAAGAGAACAAGAAATGCTATTATTCCGCTAAAAACAGTCATTGATTACCAAAGCTCCAAAAATAAACGCAGGTCCTGAATCCGTAGCCGATTCAGATTTCAGTTCAACCAAAATTCTGCAATTGGCGAGTTCGGAGCCCGCGAGACTCCGAATGTGGTGAAATTACCATTAATTCAACCAGGTGCACAAGCCATGACATTGCCGACTGTGACAACAAAACTCGTTTTTCTCCTTGGCGAGCCCCTTGGGCATTCCGTTTCACCCGCCATGCATAACCACGTTTTTCATAAACTCGGCATGGACTACTGCTATATTCCGATCGAGGTAACCCCGGAGAATCTCGGCGTCGTTTTCAACGGCCTGAGCAAAATCAATACCGGAGGGTTTAATGTAACAATTCCCCATAAAATTGCCATACTTGAGTACCTCGATGAAATCGACCCACTGGCTGAAAAAATAGGAGCGGTGAACACCATCTGTCTGAACAACGGAAAAACAAAAGGATACAACACCGATGGAGAAGGATTTGTTCAATCTCTTGAGAAAAAAGCAAACCTGACTGTCCAGGGGAAAAGCATCTTCATTCTCGGCTGCGGTGGTGCTGTCCGGGCCATAGCCATGACCCTTGCCTTCCGTGGAGCCCACCGGATCTACATCTGCAACCGCACACAGTCCAGGGCAGAACAGCTGGTCAAAGAAATAAATAATACCATTACAGAGTGCGCCACTGCCGTGGAACAGGTGGAATCCACCATCGCCACTACTCTCAACACCTGTGATATACTCGTCAACGGCACCCGGCTCGGGATGCATCCCCACACGGATACCAGCCCACTTGACGGCTCTCTCCTCCTGCCGCACCTTGTGGTGGCGGATATTGTCTACAATCCACTGATGACCAGGCTGCTTCGGGAAGCAAAACAGCGCGGCTGCACAACAGTTGATGGTCTTGGGATGCTTGTTTACCAGGGCGCAGCCGCATTTTCTCTCTGGACAGGAAAGGCACCACTGATCGATGAAATGAAGACAATTACCTATAATCTGGTCAAACCTGAATCCGTGACGGCTTCGTGATAATTATTTCCTGTAAAAACTTGAAAAGCACGATTCAAATCGAGAAGGTTATATGGTTTCAGAATGATTCCATATCGCTGCCGATGTTCACATTTCTCGACCAGAAAAGCATCCGGCTCGTGGAGTGCCAGAAAAATTTTTGCGCCCGGCCACTCTTCACTGAAACAATCGGCAGCAATTAAACTTTTATCCCCATCACCCAGACTTACAATAACAATCACTGCACCCTCTTTTTCTTCCCTGATGCCCCGAAAACGGCTGAGTGCATCCTCCATTTTTTGTTCTGCCATGGCCCTGTAACCCAGGTAGGAAACCATTTCACAGACAGTTGCCAGATCCTCCTCATTTTCATCCATTATCAGGACAACACCTCTGCCTGTGGGGAGAATGGAATCTGATGCTGTCTCTTCCTCTTTTCTTTCTGCTATCGCGGGGAAATAGATGGTGAACGTCGTTCCTTCTCCCGGAACAGAATCCACAAGAATTCTGCCATCATGTTTTTTTACAATGGAATGGACAATGGCCAGGCCAAGTCCCAATCCTTTTTCCGCATTTTTTTCCCGTGTTGAAAAATAAGGATCAAATATTTTATCAATGATATCTGCTGAAATCCCCTGCCCCTCGTCTTTCATGATGACACGGACATACCGCCCTCCCTGAAGGCCTGCGATTTCATCCTCTTGGAGAACGACATTGGCAAAATTGATGGTTATGACACCACCTTCGGCCATTGACTGGTAGGCGTTTTTGATCAGGCTGCGCATCATCTGACTGATCTGAACACTGTTAACGGAAACACACCAGAGATTATCTTCCACCTCTATATTATACTCCACCCCATGACCCACAAGAATATAGTCCAGGTCTTCCTTTACAATATCGGGGAGATATCCTTCAGCTTTCACAGGTTTTTCCATTTTTGCAAAACTCTGCAGCTTTGCCGTCAGTTCCCTGGCCCTGACAGCACCATTCTTTGCGGCTAAAATATAATCCAGCATTTTCGAATCATGACCGCCCTTCCTTTCAGCCAATGCCAGATTCCCCAGCACAACCTGGAGGATATTATTGAAATCATGAGCAATCCCACTGGCAAGTATACCAACTGACTCAAATTTTCTTGCCTCCAGTAATTCCTGCTCCATTTTCAACCTGTCGGTAATGTCGCCAATACTCCAGACAATGCCGTCAAGAGTTCCACTTCCTCTGGTCACACGTCCACGAACCTGACAGACCAGATCAGAGCCATCCTTCTTTTTCAACCTGATCTGACCCTCGCACAACCCATGTTTCTGAAGCTGTCCATAGAGGTCCTCTCCAATTTTTTCAAAGGATTGATCATCGGCATAAAATATTCTTGTGCTTTTTCCAACTAGATCTTCATGAGAATACCCTGTGAGCTCAGTGAGCTCTGCATTAAATTTCTCAATTCTGCGCTCCTCGTTGACAAAGAGGATTCCCACTGGAGAGTTATCCAGAATAGCCTGAAGTTCCGCACTGGTTTTCAGGAGATGCCGACTTGTCTTTTCTGCCTCATTTTTTGCTTTGGACAGGTCTTTTGTCCGCTCCCTGACTCTCTGTTCAAGCGTTGCAAAACTTTCTTTCAGCCGTCCGGTCATTGTGCTGAATACTGCAGCGAGACGACCAATCTCATCATATGATTCAACTTCGATCCTTGTATCCAGATTTCCGGCAGTGATCAGTTTTGCCGAACGTTCCAGTTTTTCCAGAGGGTATATGACATAGTAACGGAAAATGACAAGAGAAGTGAACAGAATGGATAGAATAACCAGTAAAAGCAGACTGATCACATTAAGAGCTGTTGACCACAGCTCCTTGACGACACCGGACTTTGAAAGAATTATCCGCATGGTACCGGCCTGAACATCACCGTGCATTATTCCGGCAGTCTTCACCAGATAATTTGAAGAATTCGAGTAAAACCCGGTTTCCCGGATCCGGTATCCCGGCTGCACCTGCTCTGAAACAATTTTCCCGTCAACCATTACACTGATATAAACAATCGCCTTATTCAACAGAACGGCCCTGAGAATATCATTGATCGATTCATAGTTCAGTTGCCAGACGGCATTGGGCAGCGATGTTTCCGCCAGCTTCAGAGCTTCATCCATCTGGAGTTCAAGCTGCTTTTCCCTGGTATAATTCCCGTAAATCAGTAGAACAGCAGAAAAGATGCAGGATATTACGATAACAACACTGATCAGAATCAGACTGAAACGATTGCTCAAGCTTCGATTCATTTTTGCCGCAACATCTGTATATA
>NZ_JBPLBA010000163.1:0-7355 GCF_054039375.1 Desulfomarina sp.
CGGCGCCACAATTCAGATTCCGGCAAAAAATGTTGCAAAATTCAAAGCCGGCAGCAAGCTGTCTGAGACTATCAATTAATTTCTGTTGAATCATGAATTTTAAGATACGGTAACTGTTGGTCTGCACCGGTTGTAACCCTCCTTAAAGTTACAGTGTCGTGACAATGCAAAATCTGAAAATGTGAAAAAGATTGAAATTAAAACTTCTTTTTCTCTTTTTGCTGTTTGTGTATATTGATAGCAAGTCTCTCTAAAAAGGCCATTCCTGCCCGGGAAAGGCCTTTTTTTTTCGTAACTGCTCACAGGGGCAGCAACTCTATTTTTTTATTGTTACCCGAATATCACACCTCAGGAAAGAAATAATATTCTTTTTTATATCAACATATTACCTGATGGTCCTTCAAATTCAGTCAGGTCGGGAATGTACCTGCGTTATCAGGCCCACAATTTGCCGACTGAGTTATTACACAATTAAAATATATGATGAAATTTTTAACAAACTCAATCAGTCATTTTTCAAGTGACTGTACAGTGCTCATTTTCTCTGTCCTGGTAACTGTCACCTAACCCGGTGTCTGAACCACTCCCTTACCTGCTTCATCGGCAATGGTTTGAAATATGCAAATGCACAAGTGGCATTGAACCTCGGACCTCCGGCAAGAGAAAGAAGGTTATTGCCCACAGCCACCCGAACTTTTCATGGTCTTTTTTATCCGCGTATCAGATAGCAATTTGTCACAATCCGATTTTTCGTGCGATAATTTTCAATTTCTGTCATAAAAATAGAAATCAGGACAGGTAAGAAACCGAATCAACATTTAAACAATTTGGAAATACGATGGAACCTTTTGAGAAATTACTGGATGAGTCAACAAGGGTACATGGACATATCTGTGCGGGCCAGGTTATCGGTGTCAGGATGTCAATACTTGGACTTTCGTTGATCGGTATACAGGATCCTAAAGGACTGGACAGGAAAAATCTTTACGTGATCGTAGAGATTGATCGGTGCGCAACTGATGCAATTCAGTCTGTTACAGGTTGCAGCCTGGGAAAAAGATCAATGCACTGGCTTGACTACGGAGTAATGGCAGCGACCTTTGTGAATCTAGCAAACGAAAAAGCTGTGAGAATTACAGCCCTCGAGGAAGCACGTGAAATTTCCAAAAAATACTGCTCTGAAATTAAGGAGAAATACAAACGTCAACTTGAAGCCTACAAGATCATGAAAGAAGAGGAACTTTTTCGCGTTCAGAAGGTCAAAGTGGAAATTCCTGAAGAAAATATGCCTGGAAGACCGCTGAAACGTATTCAGTGTGAAGAATGCGGAGACTGGGTTCAGGATAAACGTGATGTTTCAATTGAAGGTAAAAATCTTTGTCGTCAATGCGCAGAAGGAAGATACTACGAAATAGTAGGTTGACGATATTTTTACAATTTCGATACAATAATTTCAAGGTCCCTTGACCGGTGTCCAGAAATGAGGATTTTTGTTCGAGATCAAGGCGCACAGGAAATTTTACTGCAGGCATATATTTGATATCGGAGTCTACGCTTACCTCCGAGGATAAAATTTCTCGGGCAACGCAGATATCGGCCCAAAAGACCGACCATGGACAGGCACTGACTGATCCTGATTGCCAATAAAACTAGCCGGCTTTCAGCTGTGCCTGTTTTATCAGGTTGATTTTTTGTACGTAATTAAAATTGGATATTTAATTTAAGGAAAAGGCATGGTAACGCTTCTTGATTATGGTGCAGGTAATATCCGCAGCGTAAGGAACGGCATAAAAAAACTTGGATTTGAGGTAAACGAGATAAAAAAGCCTGAAGATATTTTCTCGGCAGAAAAACTGATTTTCCCGGGTGTAGGGAGTTTTGGCCTGGTTATGGAAAGGCTGAGAGAAAAAGGATATGCGGATCAGATAATACGTCGAATCCAGGCAGACAAACCTTTTCTCGGGATCTGTGTTGCCTTGCAGACTCTCTACGAGGGAAGTGAGGAATCCCCTGGAGTTGCCGGTCTGGGCCTGATCCCAGGGCAGATAAAACGATTTCCTGAAGGGAAAATGGCTGTTCCGCAAATTGGATGGAACGGGATAAATCCTGTGCAAACTTCACCTCTTCTTGAGAGTTACCAGGGAGAAAAACTCTACTTTGTTCACTCGTATTATGCTGCACTTACCGATGAAAGTAGAGAATGGACATTGGCAACAACTGATTACGGACTGAAATTTGTTTCAGCAGTGAAAAGAGGAAATTGTACCGCCTTCCAGTTTCATCCTGAAAAAAGCGGGGCAGTCGGTCTTACAATACTGGAAAATTATCTGACCTCCTCTTTTGATAAAGAGATTGAAATACGTGGCCAAAGCCACCATGGGAGCAAATTCTTTTCCTCTGAACAGGAGGAGGAGACTGCTATTGGAAAGAGAATTATTGCCTGTCTTGATGTTCGTACAAACAGTTCAGGTGATCTTGTTGTAACAAAAGGGGACCAGTATGATGTAAAGGAAGATGGAGAGGTCCGTAATCTTGGAAAACCTGTTGCCCTGGCGAAACGATATTATGAAGAGGGTGCCGATGAGATAACATTTCTTAATATAACTGGTTTTCGCGACTTTCCCATGCAGGACCAGCCCATGCTCGAAGTTTTGAGAAAAACATCAGAAAATGTTTTTGTCCCTCTTACAATAGGAGGCGGAATAAAGGAATTTACCGACTCAGAGGGAAGACATTATTCCTCCCTCGATGTTGCCCATGAATATTTCAGATCAGGTGCTGATAAAATCTCAATAGGAAGCGATGCCGTTTATACCGTTGAAAGGTTCCTTGAAAATGGACATAAAAAAGGTTGCAGTTCAATAGAACAGATTTCCATGGTTTATGGTGCACAGGCCGTTGTTGTATCTGTTGACCCGAGAAGAATTTATGTTTTTTCCCCGGACGAAACGAGTCATACGGTTATAGAGACAGATATTCCAGGTCCCAGGGGAGAAAAATACTGCTGGTACCAGTGTACCGTTAAAGGTGGCCGTGAAGGCAGGGATATAGATGTTGTACAACTGGTCACTGTCTGTGAAAAACTGGGAGCCGGTGAAATATTATTGAACTGTATCGACAGGGATGGAACCAACAGCGGTTTTGATCTTGAACTCATCCAACTGGTTAAGAAAACTGTATCCATCCCTGTTATTGCATCCAGCGGCGCGGGATCAGCCGATCACTTTGTCGAGGTATTCCGGAAAACATCGGCAGATGCTGCCCTGGCCGCAGGAATTTTCCATAGAAAAGAGGTGGCAATCGCGGAAGTCAAATCAGAGGTGAGAAAAAGAGGGATAGAAGTTCGATAACATGATTGTCGCGGCTTAAAAAAAACGTAAACTGCTGAGAAAGAACTCGCACTCATCTTCAAACGATTTTTGCGGTTCATTTCCAGACGAGAGGTAGCTTTCCTGGTAATACATATCAATACCATTAGCGGGAGTTTCCGGATGCATGCAGACCAGGCCGCTGTTCTTGACCACTATATAATTATTCTGCAGGATTTCTCTTTTGCTGTGATCTTCATATTTCTGAAAATATCTGACACAATATGGAGAAAGTCCGGTATCAGTCCTGTATTGAAATTTAATATTCCGGTAATCACCTTGATCAGAATGTATTTTCTTCTTTTCTTTCACAAACTTAATAAAATTAGTTTTGTCTAGTTCATTTTCAAGAAGATGAATTTCTGTGGCCTTGGCAAAAATTGAGTATTTTTTTTCTTCCGTGATTTTCAGATAGTAAAGGCTGTCTCTGTTGTGTTTTTCATACCATCGTGCTCCTGAAGGCGGTGAGATGGAAAAACCCAAACTGCTTTCCCTTGCCTTCAGATTTTTTACCGGAAAATATCGATTTTCCTGAGAAGCACACGAGCATAATAGAACTGCTGTGAATGGAAGGATCAGAAAACGGCCCTGTTTACGGATTGATCGAAAATTCCGGAAAAAATTCATTGATTCTTTTAAGGAAAAAATATGAATGATAAAAAGTAGTTGTTCAGAAACAATAAAATCGGCAATGAGTTGCTGCTCCTGTGAGTAAATACGACAAAAGCAATACAGACAGGTTCAGAAGCAATAAAATAATAATATGATTAGCCAGGAAACTGAGCTGGATCGGGGATGCACCTGCTCTATCAGGCTGAGTTTTGTATGTAATCACAATTCTTAAAATTGTTATCCCCGTGAACACTGCTGAACTAGTGTAATTGAAATATATGCCTGAATCAAGCTGATTCCGAAAAGCCTCATGAAAAACCCCTTCCTCAATAACTCCTCTTCAAAGGGCCGAAAAATAATCATCAGTGCCCTTTTTTTTATCATCCTGACTCTCTACCTGCTGACCATGGTTTCAGCCTGGACCTATCAACGCGGTCTCAATGATCTTGCGGAACAGGGAAATATCCGGCTCGAACTGTATATCAATTATTTAAAAGGTGTTCTGGAAAAATATGAAAGTCTCCCTGAACTTCTCGCCATTGATAAAAACCTCGTCAGAGCATTGCTCAGCCCCCATGAACACAAGAGAATAGAAAAACTGAACAAGTACCTTGAAACTATAAACAAGGTCAGTGATGCTCTCGATACCTACCTCATGAATAAAGATGGTCTTACTATCGCCGCAAGTAACTGGAAAGAAAAGCATCCGTTCATCGGAAGGAATTTCAGTTACAGACCATATTTTAAACAGGCGATGAAAGGTAAACTGGGCAGATATTTTGCCCTTGGGACAACTTCTTCCAAAAGAGGTTATTATTTTGCTTATCCTGTGCAGAAGGGCAGGGAGATTCTCGGTGCCGTAGTCGTTAAAATCGATATTGACAATGTGGAGCAGACCTGGGCCCACAGGGATGAGAGTTTTCTAGTTACAGATCCGGACGGAGTTATTTTTATCACAACACGTCCTGAATGGCGATACAAAACTCTTCAACCACTTGAAAAGGAAGTTGTCGACAGGATTGCCGAGTCAAAAAGATACCCTGTGAAGTCCCTTATTCAGCTCAGCCGGAAAGAAGTCAAAACAAAAAATAAAATGCAGATACTCGAAATCACGATGG
Source organism: Desulfomarina sp. (assembly GCF_054039375.1). Lineage (NCBI taxonomy): Bacteria > Pseudomonadati > Thermodesulfobacteriota > Desulfobulbia > Desulfobulbales > Desulfobulbaceae > Desulfomarina > Desulfomarina sp. The sequence continues at coordinate 5,099 of NZ_JBPLBA010000163.1, forward strand.
GTAATGAAAAGAAACCAAAACGACTATTGAAACAATCCAGAAAAATGATCGATGCCGGCTGGACAGTTCATATTCTCTCGGACACGAATGTTGTAAAAAAACGTGTTATTCTCGTCAATACAATGGCTGCCTCCAGTCTTTTTCTCACATATTTTATAATTGTCATGCTTATCCAGCGAAGAGACAGGCTGGCGGAACTCAACCGGATCGAGGAAGAGGCCAGAAAGGCACTGCAGGAGGCCAATGAATTGCTTGAATCCCGGGTTCTTGATCGAACACAGAAACTGACAGAGGCAAATATACTCCTGAAAAAAGAAATACTGGAGAGAAAGCAGGCTGAAGTGAAATTGAAAAAAACCCGGAGGGAGCTTATCCATGCCGCAAAACTGGCAGCCCTTGGACAGATGTCTGCAGGAATAAATCATGAGCTGAATCAGCCACTTGCCGCGATCAGAAGTTATACGGACAATGGTCTGCAGTTACTCCAGAAGGGCCGCCTGGAAGATACCATGTGGAATCTGGAACAGATAGGTGAACTGACAGAAAGAATGGCACAGATAGGTGTCCAGCTGAAACTTTTTTCCAGGAAATCAAGTGGCCAGATAACGATTGTTCCGGTTCACGGTGTGGTCAGCGGAGCACTGGAAATTTTAAAGCCCAGTCTAAAAAAGTCAGACATCAGGATTTCTGTTCATATAGAACCGGAAAATATCGAAGTCAAGGCAAATGATGTTCTTCTACAGCAGGTGATGGTCAATCTGATCAGCAATGGTATCCATGCCATGGAAGGCATGGAAGAAAAAGAAATCAGAATTGAGGTCGTTGCTGCCCAGGAACATGTACAGATAGCCGTTCACGACAGCGGGCCGGGAATATCCGGTCAACACAGCAAAAGAATATTTGAACCATTTTTTACAACAAAGAAATCCGGACAGGGGCTGGGCCTCGGTCTTACCATCAGTGATCGAATAATCCGTGATACCGGAGGTCGGATCTACCTTGCTGAATCGAGCACCGGTGCACGTTTTGAGATAATTTTATTCAAGGCATGACAGAACATGAAAATCGGGAATGAAGTACTTTTTATTGATGATGAAAAACACATAAGACAGGCGAACCAGCAAACTCTTGAACTTGCAGACCTGGTGGTAACCTGTGTCGATTCAGCGGAAAAGGGTCTTGGAATCCTGTCCAGAGAATGGTCTGGAATAATAGTCTGTGATATACGCCTGCCGAAAATGGACGGTATGCAGTTTTTAAAGGAGGTCAGAAAAGTTGATCAGGATCTGCCGGTTATTTTAATCACCGGTCATGGGGATATTTCCATGGCAGTTCAGGCGATGAGAGACGGTGCATATGATTTTATCGAAAAACCATATTCCACGGAACGTCTTGTAAAAACCGTGTTGAGAGGGCTTGAAAAAAGAGGTCTTACCCTGGAAAACAGAATTCTTCGACGGGAACTGGAACTGCACAGTGCACCTGGGCCAAGAATTATAGGCCGCACCAGGGTTATGGAAAATCTCCGCACAACCATCGCACAGGTTGCAGACACCGGGGCTGATGTTCTTGTGCTTGGCGAAACCGGAACCGGCAAGGAACTGGTAGCAAGAGCGCTTCATGAAAACAGCCGACGTCGAACGGAAAATTTTGTTGCCATAAATTGCGGGGCGGTCTCCGAATCAATAATGGAAAGCGAGTTGTTCGGTCATGAGGCCGGAGCCTTTACTGATGCGAAAACCCAGAGAATCGGCAAATTTGAACATGCAAACGGAGGAACTCTTCTTCTGGACGAAATAGAATCAATGCCCCTGAGGGTACAGATTCACCTGCTCCGGGTTCTGCAGGAAAGGGCTCTTGAAAGGCTTGGCTCTAACAACCTGATCCCCCTTGATCTGCGCGTTGTCGCCGCGTCAAAAGTTGATCTGCGATCTGCTGCTGAAAGAGGTGAGTTTCGTGCAGATCTCTATTACCGTCTCAATGTCGTGTGTCTCGAAATTCCACCTCTACGTGAACGTAGAGAAGATATTGCCCTGCTTTTTCATCATTTTCTCCTTGTCGCCGGACACAGGTATCAGAAAGAGGCACCTACCCCCGATGGTTCCCAGATGAACGTCCTCATGTCGTATCAATGGCCAGGCAACGTCAGGGAACTGAGAAATCTTGCGGAACGGTATGTCCTTCTTGGGCATCAATTTGATTATTCTCTTGAAAGACTCCTCTCCGGTCAGGACAAAGACCAGGAAAGTTCCCTCCC
>NZ_JBPLBA010000164.1:0-5118 GCF_054039375.1 Desulfomarina sp.
CCAGGGCCCGCACCCCGACCGAGCGTGGTTTGCCGGTGAGAATACCGGTCTCACCGAAATGTCCACCCGGACCTATCCGACCGACAATACGACCGACACCGTCATCACGGGTCAGCACAAGTTCGGCTTCGCCAACAGCTATCACATGGAAAATATCGCTGGTGTCACCCTCTCTGTACACATACTGTCCCTGGGAAAAAATCTGCACCCGGGCCAGCTCCGCATAGGCCGCCAAATCCTGCTCCGCAATATCCCGGAAAAGAACAGAGCGCTGCAGGTTTTTGACAATATCCTCTCGTTTCATGACACATTCATGTAACTGGTCACAGGGGTAGCAATCATATGATTTTCTGATTACGTATGAACTGTAACCGCTCGCGGGGTTAATAACTCCGGAAACAATAAAAAATTGGATTTACGCTATATCTGCAGATAAGTCTCAATCACATCAGCCAGAAGGGGAGCCACCGAATAGACATCCAGGATGTCATTGCTTTCCCTGCCGGGAAAAGTATCGGAACCTATCACCCTGGAAATGGGAGAGGACCTGAACTTTTCCATGGAATTACCTGCCATGACCAAATGGGTGGCAAGGGCCACCACATCCACAGCCCCGGCTTCCAGACAACGCTCGGCCGTCTGAATAATAGATCCACCTGTGCGGATCATATCGTCACAGATTATGGCTGTCTTTCCCTTGACCACATTGGAAACCTGGCTGACAATGGTTTTATCCGTATCGTACCGATCCTTGTCCGCCGCCGTGTGGGGACAGTTCAGAAAGCTTGCCAGACGGGCCACCCGCTTGGAAAAGCCGTAATCAGGGGAGACAAGAACAAAATCCCTGAGACCGCTTGACCGGATTTTTTTAACTACCAGGCTGTCGGTCCAGATATGTTTGGCCCTGATCTCCCCGGCATGGGCATGAAGAACCGCCTCAGAATGAAGATCCACAAAGGCCACGAAGTTAGGGCGGGCCCGAAAAATCTGCCGGGTCCTGGTAACGCCCTTGGGAATCTCGTTGGAACCCGGTTTGGCCCGTTCCATGGTAGAATACCCAAGGTACGGAATAATCACATTGATGGAGGCGGCATTCCAGTAGCGTCCCCCGGATATGAGATCCAGCAGCTCCTGATGCGAACTGTCGCTATGGGTTGCTCCCAGAATGATCAGATCTTTGCCTGAAACTGATTCGGGAAAAGCATGGTAAACCTCACCATCGGCAAATACCTTCCGCTCCATTTCTGTAAAACGGATCCACAATCTTTCCGCCAACTTATTGGCCAGGTCAGTGGAAGCCTGATTGGCCACAAGGACAATATTCTCCTTCACCGTCATCTCAGTTTCTCCCAAAACTGCCCCCTACAGGGCGGCCACAATTGCATCTCCCATTTCACCGGTGTTCACCGCGGAAGACTTGTCCACCGCGATATCCACAGTACAGATACCCTTTTCAAGAGTTGTCGCCACCGCATTGTCAATGGCATCGGCAGCCTCACCCAGGCCCAGACTGTAACGGAGCATCATGGCCGCGGAAAGAATCTCCGCAATGGGATTGGCAATTCCCCTTCCGGCAATGTCCGGCGCGGAACCTCCCGCCGGCTCGTAGAGACCGAATTTTTCACTATTCAACGATGCAGAAGCCAGCAATCCCATGGAACCGGTGAGCATGGCTGCCTCGTCGGAAATAATATCACCAAACATATTACCGCACAGCAGTACATCAAACTGGTGGGGATCACGAACCAGCTGCATGGTGGCATTATCTACATAAATATGATTCAGGGCCACATCCGGGTATTCAGCCGCCACCTCGACCACAACCTCCCGCCAGAGCACCATGGTGGTCAGCACATTGGCCTTGTCGACACTGGTCACCTTGCCTTTTCTCTGTCGTGCCGCCTCAAAGGCCATTTTAGCAATACGCCGGATCTCCGAACGTTTGTACGCCATGGTGTCAAAAGCCCGTTCATCCGGCCCCTCTCCCTCCCGTCCCTTGGGAGTACCGAAATAAATGCCGGAAGTCAACTCGCGGACACAGAGAATATCAAATCCCTCCCCCACGATATCGGGTCGCAGGGGACAGGCGGCTGTGAGAGACGGAAAGACCCTGGCTGGCCGAAAATTGCAGAACAGGTCAAAGTGTTTTCTGAGCGGCAGAAGCGCCGCCCTTTCCGGCTGCTGCTCAGGCGGCAGACTTTCCCATTTCGGACCGCCAACGGACCCGAACAGTATGGCATCACTGTTTTCACAGATCTGGAGAGTGGATGAAGGAAGAGCTTCACCATGATTATCGATGGCAATTCCCCCCACATCCGCATATTCATAAGCGAGATCAAAGGAGAATTTTTTCTGGACGGCACCAAGTACCTTGATTGCCTCATCCATCACTTCCGGGCCAATACCGTCTCCGGGTAACACTGCAATTTTTTTCATTATTTTCACCTGTTCAGACTACTGCTTTAGACTTCTTTCTTTTTCATCAAAACTGCATCCCTTATACACCAGAAATGCCCGCTCGGCACCGGAAAACGGCAGGGTTATTTTTACATTTTCCTTGAGTTTATATAAATTCTGCATTTTCTCACCAACAAGAGCAACCTCTTCGCGCCACCTGGGACCTTTCATGCAGATAATCTTCGCACCGGTAGCGGAAAATCGCTGCACCATGGCCAGAAACATATCAATATCAGATACAGCTCTGGAGGTGATATCGGTAAAGACATGGTTCTCCCCCAGCCTCTGTTCATCTTCAATGCGACAATCAAAAATGGAAACGGACTGCAGCCCGAGAATACGGACAATATGACGAAGAAAAAACACCCTTTTTTTTCGTGGCTCCACAAGGGTCAGCTCCATATCCGGCCTTGCCGCCTTACAGGCAAGACCAGGAAAACCGGCACCACTGCCCACGTCAAGCAGGTGGCAGTTCTCTGATTCGAGCAGGGGCAGCAGGGCCAGGGAATCAAGGAAGTGATTCTCGATAATCTCTTCATCACTGCTCAGGCGGGAAATGAGATTGACCTTACCGCTCCACCTCCGCAATTCATTAAAATAAAGTTCCAGCCTTTTCCGACCTTCATAATCAACTTCCAGGTCCAGGAGAACCAGCCCCTGCTGCAACCGATCCCTGAAACTACTTCCCATCTTTCAACCTGGCCGTAACCGAGGCCCCGTGGGCTGTCAATCCTTCCAGGGCCGCCAGTCTACGGATATGATCACCATCCGCTTTGAGAGCTGCCTGTGAATAGCTGATGATGGAACTTTTCTTCAAAAAAGTTTCTACTCCGAGTGCCGAGGCAAATCTGGCTGTGCCCATGGTGGGCAGGACATGATTCGGTCCCGCGAAATAATCCCCGGCGGCCTCCGGTGTATGGTGTCCGAGGAAAATGGCCCCGGCGTGACGAATATGGGGAATCTGGGCCCACGGGTCTCCAATCATCAGCTCAAGATGTTCTATGGCAATACTGTTCGCAGTATCAATTGCCTCCTCCAGACTGGAAGCAACCAGCATGACTCCCCTGTCCCGCAGGGCTTTTTCGGCTATCTCCCGTCGGGAAAGTGCAGGCAGCCGGCGATCAAGTTCTGCCAGAACTTGATCACAGAACCCTTCTTCCGTGGTGATCAGTATCGCCAGGGCCAGGGGATCATGCTCCGCCTGGGCCAGCATATCCGCCGCTGCCGCCGACGGATCAGCACTGTCGTCCGCCACAATCAAAACCTCGGATGGCCCGGCAATCATATCAATACGCACCATGCCTGAGATCTGTCGTTTGGCCTCGGTCACATACTGGTTACCGGGGCCGACAATAACGTCAACCGCCGGAATAGTCTCCGTGCCATAGGCCAGGGCCGCAATGGCCCAGGCGGAACCGGCCTTGTAAACCTCTGCAATACCCGCTTCCTGGGCGGCAACCAGCAGATATGGATTTACACTGCCGTCAGCTGCAGGAGGTGTGACCATGACCCGCCTGTTTACCCCGGCAATGGCCGCCGGAATACCATTCATAAGAACAGATGAAACAAGAGGAGTGGAGCCACCCTGCCCTCCGGGAACATACAGTCCGGCTGAATCCACAGGTCTCACCAGCCTGCCGACAATGGTTCCGTCCTCCCTCGTCTGCAGCCAGGAGTCTTCCATTTCCCGCTCATGAAAACTCTCGATTCTGTCAATGGCCGCAGAAAGTGTTTGTCGAAATTCCGGTGTAACCTGGTCGTACGCCTCCCGCAACTCCAGCGAGTCGACCTGCAGGCCTGAAACAGTCAGGTCCGGGGCGTCAAACCGGCGACCATACTCAACTACCGCCTCATCTTTTTTTTCTCGAACCGCCCGTAATATCTCTTCCACCACCTGCTGACAGGAAGAGTCAGCAGCCTGGAAACGATCGAGCAGATCCGCAACCACATCCTCACCGGCAGGAGTTGAAAGATCAACTGGTGTAATAAGCATAATTTTCCTTTTTTAAAACCTGAATCTGTGAGCAGTTACAATCAGACCTAAATCCTGCAATTGGCAAGTTTACCGGAGATGCGAGGTCCAATGGCGCTGACGTATAATCATACTTCAAGCCATTGAAAACAAAGCAGGTAAGCGAGCCTGCGAGACTCCGGATTCGGTAAAATTGCCAATCCCGCAGGGCAAAGAAAATGAAAAAATTTACATTCACCTAAGAAGTGAACAACCAAATTTGCTAAATATATCATAATATATTGAAATTAAGTTATATTTATATTTTTTCATTTTCTGAAGTGCAGGATTTAGGTCAGACAAGAATATCAAGCTTACCGTATGAAGACAACAGAAAACGGGACAGAAGAAAAATGGCCATAATTGCTCACAGGTGCCACAGATTTTTACAGGCTCTTCTTTGCCATAGCCTGCCCATGCGGACAACAGAGACCGTAAAAAGCCGGAGTGCCTTCGAGCAATTACAAACGGTCTCCGGACACTGCCTCTGAAAAGTGCCCGGAGTTGAAGAAAAGAAAACTTAATTACCCATGAAACTCAGCCAAATTGTGGATGTGCCTGTTTTATCAGGCTAGCCTACGGTCAAAAATCACTGGAAATCTCAATTGATAAGGAATTCAAATGAAAAAGTGTCAGTCCAGGTCATTTTA
>NZ_JBPLBA010000165.1:0-13930 GCF_054039375.1 Desulfomarina sp.
TGGCCGTCCCTGACTCCTTTGAGAGCGATAAGCTTGTTGGCGAGATCCTGTACATCCTTGGCCTTGCCCTTGACTACGATTACTTCAAGGCAGTTATCATGATCCATGTGGACATGGGTCGTTGAGACGATATGGTGATGGTAGTCATGCTGGACTACCGTGATTTTTTCCTGCAGATTCGGCCTGTGGTGATCATAAACCAGGCTGATAACTCCCATGACCTGCTTGTCGGCCTGCCATTCTTTTTTGACAAAAGCCTTGCGGATCAGATCCCTGATTGCTTCTGAACGATTATTGTAACTGTGGGCCTGAATATGTTCATCAAAAATTTCAAGAAGGTTTTCCTCCAGGGAGATTGAAAATCGTTTTAACATGGGAAATCACCGTGTATCAAAAGTTTTCAGTCGGACATCCTTTTGCCAATTACCTTAATCAGGTAATTGGCAACCTTGGGTCATTCTTTTCTCCTCAGCCTGCACCCACTGTACAATACGATCAGTAAGAGTACAACAATGGTATACCAGGGAAACCAGTCAATCGCATTTTTGAAGGCCAGGTTTTTGATATTGTCGGCAATCCACTGGGGATGGGCGTTATGTATTTTTTCTCTCTGGTACTGGATCAGCATGGCGAAAAAAATTCCGATCAGGCCATAGGCAAGATTGAAGGCCAACCCTTTGAAGCTGAGTACGGTGGCCCGCTGGTAGGATTCTGTGATCTGGTTCAGGTAATGGCTTGTAAAAAAGGAAACCAGCATCAGGCCGATAAAAATACAGGCCATGGGCAGGATGCCGAAATAGGGGAAAAATCCAGTGAGGCCGAAAAGGCCGGTAAGGGTCACGGCTGCAACCCACAGCATATTCGCAGTGGCCGAAAATCTGCCTACCATATATTCGGCCACCTTCGGTGTAACAAGGCCAAGCAGGGCCATGGCAGAACTGATGAAACCGAAACTGGCTTCCGGCAGGTTGATTAATCTGAAATACTGACTGGTCATGGTGACGATCATTCGAAGGACATGATCATAACACATCCCCAGGAGAATAACTGCCAGGGCAAAAGGTGTTCTCCATATCCATTTTCCCGCCCGCCAGGTCATTTCCAGAGCCTTTGCCATGGAATATTCGTTTTTGTCGCTTTCTTTCTCCATTTCTTTTTCCTGCATCATAAGGGCCGTGATACAGGCAAGAATCGCGAGAACGAGGGTCAGGTAGACAGGAAAACGCATAGTGATCTGCTGGGTGACCGTGGTGGATGAACCGGCCCACCTGAGGATACGATTGATGATGTCCGGGTCATAGAGCAGGGCGCCGCTGGTTGCCGTGATAATGGTGGCAATGGAGCGCAGGCGCATCTGTACACTGAGAACTCTGGGCCAGTCTTTCACATCTCCCTGAATGACAAGAGAATCGTAAGCGATGGCCTCGTCCGCGCCGCTGGCCATGGCTTCTGCCAGACCGCTCAGGATTCTGTTGATGAGAAATCCCCAGAAGATGAGGGTGGGGTTTCCCAGGGGCAGAATGGCTATGACAAGCATTTCAATGATCATCAGAAAAGAGGTGATGACAATCAGAGTTTTACGGCCGAAGACGTCGGCCAGAGCGCCAGAAGGGACTTCGGCCAGAACAATGGTAATTGCCCAGACGGTGTTCAGCAGGGCAAACTGTTCGATTGTCAGGCCGTAATCTAGAAAAAGAATTGTGAATACGGGATAGTAAAAGCGGCAGTTGAAAAAGACCCGAAAGGCAATAAACAGGCGGATGTTGGCAATGCCAAAAGGTGATTGTGATACTGTCATATTAATTTCCTTCAGCAGCGCTTGTTTGAAAAAACGAATCAAAACGCGAAAGTCGCCTCTCTATCCCGGCAACAGTTACAGAGAGTGTAAGGCAGAGAAGCAGGTATATTACGGAAATGGTGATCCACAGTTCAATGGTTGCGTGGGTGGAGGCCATAACCTGCAGTCCCTGGAAAGTAAGCTCCTGGATGGAGATGATGGAGACAATCGAAGACCATTTGACGGTATTGATAAATTCATTGCCCAGGGGCGGGAGCATGATGCGAACGGCCTCCGGCAGAATGACCAGGCGCATGACCTGCCATTTATTGAGGCCCAGGGACCAGGCGGATTCCCATTGTTCCTTCTTGATTGATTGAATCCCGGCCCGGACAATTTCAGCGATATAGGCACCCTGGAAGAGGGCCAGGGTAAGAACACCGGAGAGAAAGGGATTGAGTGAGGGGGAGTCAGCGAAAAAGAGCGAAATGGTTTTCTGTACCCAGGCAGGACTGCGCAGTATCTGCTCATCAATGGCGAAGGCAACCAGGATTTGATCGGTAATGAAATAATAAAAAATAAAGACCAGTACCAGCGGAGGGGTATTCCGAATCAGTTCAATATATGTTCGGCCTGTGAGGCGGAAAAAAAGTCTGGTTGAAACCCGCATCAAACCGAACAGAAAACCGATCATAATGGCCAGAACCATCCCCCAGAAACTGAGTCGCAGGGTCGTAAAAAAACCCTCCAGCAGGATATTGGCTTCCCATCTGCCCGTGTTCTCGTTTATACGAAACATGTAGGTGGGAATGACCGACCAGTTCCATTTGTAGTTCAGGGAGTAAAAGAGCCTGTAGCAGATAAAGCCCGCAAAAAGAAAAAGGGCAAGGAGGACCAAGAAGTCAAGAGGGGTAATACGTTTTAATTTATAGTGCATGACGGTATCACCCCATCATTTTCCAGCTTCATTTTTATTTCTAATTACACACAAAACTCAGGCCAATCCGGCTGAGTTTCATGGGTAAACAGATTTTTATTTGATGAGATTGGCCCAGTCCTTGGTCATAAACCAGTAATCATGCCTCTCCTGCAGCCAGCCTTCCATGTCCACCACGGTAATCCAGCTGTTGAAGTAGGCGAGGGTGTCGGGGTCGCCTTTTCTCACGGCAAAGCCGATAGGCTCCCTTGTAAAGGTAGTGTCAAGAGGGAGAAAAAGTGTATCGCTGTAGTCTGCAGCCTCCTGGGCGGGTTTGGGGGCCGAACCGATGACAGCGTGAACATTCCCGTTGCGGAGTTCCTGGTACGCCTGGGGTTCCGTGTCAAACATACGCAGTTTTGCTTTCGGCACGAACTTTTTGGCCGCTGCAACGGCAGTTGTACCGAGTTTGATGGCTATCTGTACATCAGGACTGTTAAAGCTCTCAAGAGTATTAAAACCGGCGGCTTTGACCTTGTGGGCAACGATGGACATGCCGGTATAGTCATAGGGGATAGAGAAGTTGACCGAAAGGGCCCGTTTGGGTGTGATGGACATCCCGCCGATAATGACATCGAATTTCCCGGTTAGAAGAGCAGGAATTATGCCGGACCAGGCTGTCGGGACGAACTGCACCTTAACTCCCATGTCCCTGGCAAGACGCCTGGCCACGTCGATTTCAAAGCCGATGAATTGACCGTTTTTGTCCCGCATGGCCCAGGGCTGAAAAACGTCCATACCGACCCGCAGCACGCCTCTTTTTTTGATGCGCTCTATGGTGCTGCTTTTTGTAATATCCTGTTGAATATCAGCTCCGTAGGAAAGCGTTGCAAGAGATAAAAACAGAAGAGAAAAAAGTGTAATGTGCAGTCGATACAGATGATTTTTCATGGTGATCTCCATTTGTAAAATATGTTGAAGACTTTATAAACTAATACCTAAACCCTGAAATTGCCAATCCCGCAGGGTAAAGAAAATGAAAAAAACCTGATTGTCCCATTAAACCCGGTCAGATTAGGGCTGTGTCTGCTTTATCTGGCTGAGTTTTATACGCATTGTAGCAGCTGTGGAGTGGATTTCAATGGGAAGATTGCCAGTGGAGATTGAAGCGAGGATTTTTAAGGTGTTCATAAGTCAGTGTCTGTCCGGAAATGAGCTGTTTCGTTCAAAAGCAAGGACTGGGAAAAAATAAGTGCAGACATATAATTGATATTCCGAGCTTATTTTTTGAGAACGACGCAGAGTTTGCGCGAAAGGGCCAGTGATGGACCGACACAAATAAATGCCATTGACTTCTGAACTGCAATTGCAAATTTATTCCAGTCGATATGTCTCTCCCGCTTTTACCTGGGGCAGAGGCCCGTTGTCCAGGACCGCTGAATGATAACAGAGAATCCGGGCTGAAATAGCCTGCTGCAGTTTTTCCACCTGTTTCCAGTGGGTATGGACACTGGCCGGACTGTCAAAATCCACCTCATGAAACAGCAGGTCGCAGTGAGCAAACCATTCGGGCAGGAGCTCTTTTCTGCTGAGAATAAGATTGATTTTTTCATCCAGCTTGGTGTCTCCTGAAAAACCGAAAACTTTTCCCCCGCCGGAAAATTTCAGTCCCAGGGTCCCGTAGGGGAGGAAATGGTGATTCCAGCGACAGTCAAGTCGCAGTTCTCCCAGATGCAGGGGATGGCTTGCCGGAGAGAATGGAATGAAATGCACCAGCCTGTCAAAGTGCGGACAAAGTGGCCTGAACTGTTTTCTGAGTATATTCAGAATGGCCCGTCCGGTAATGAGTTGCATGGGGATACCGGTGTGTTCCGCTTTTTTCAGGCAGGCGGAAAATCCCTGGATATGGTCTTCATGGTTATGGGTAATGAGGATATGGGTGATATCGTCCCAGTGGATACCATGTTCTGCAAGATTCCAGGCGGGATATCCGCAGGGGTCAACCCAGATAACAGAAGTTCCGAAACGGACCACTACACTGGATACTGTTCCCGTAAAGCCGTTACCGGTACCGATTGGTGTGATTTCCAGGTCATCCCGGGGATGGTTGTCCCTGGTCACTTCTGCAAGTATTTCTTCCACTGCTCCGTCCGGATCCGCGGTCGGTAACGATTCTTTTCTGTTGTAAACTTCCTGGCCCTGATCCCTCACCGTGATATTTTCCCCTTCGCAGTAAATTTCCAGGGAATTGTCTGAATACCGAGGGACTGCCGGTTCTTTTTTGAACCAGTTGTTCAGCCAGCTTTTTCTCACAATGCCGATCCGTTCGGGATTAAAGAAAAAAGGGAATATTTTATCCAGATTGCTGTACAGGCTCTCCAGATTGCCAGAAGAACCTACATATTTTCTGCCCATATCCGTCTTGACCTGGGAGCGCCAGAGAACAAACTCTTCCCCCGTGCGGTTGTCTCCACACATTGAGCCTTCCCAGTCTGGTACTATTACGGTTTCTTCCCTGAATCCGTAGTGTTCCAGGTATTTTGAGATATCGGGCATGCTGCCAACCCGTACCGTTCCCCTGGAAGTTTTTATAAGATCAACGAAAAGGCCGCAGTTTTCAATGCGCTGTACTTTTTCCGTGATACGGAGTAAGCGGTGCCCTGTCATATTTTGCTCTCCTTGAAATGTAAGTGTTTACATTTTCATGTTTATAATATGAATGGCTGATGTATTTCAAGAGGTAAAAGAACCTCTGTAATAAGAAATATTAAAATAATATTAAATTTCAATTAGATAAGAATAAGAAATATATATGGTGCTTCCCCGTTGCAATAAAAAGATTGACAGATTCTTTTTGTTGCGGGTATATAAATGTAAACACTTACATTGGTTATCATGAGTACAATTCTTGATGTTGCAAAGCTGGCAGGCGTGTCTACTGCCACCGTTTCCAGGGTAATAAACTCTCCGGAGGCGGTGCGGGAACAGACCCGTGACAAAGTTACGGAAGCCATGAAGCTGTGCAAATACAAATACAATGCCCTGGCCCGGGGCTTTGTCACCAAGCAGTCCAATACCATCGGTCTGATTATTCCAACGATCAATAACCCGGTTTTTGCTGAATCAACCAGGGGTGTACAGGACTATGCGGATCGCAACAATATCCAGGTGCTGCTGGGAAACACCTATTACCGGTATGAGCAGGAGGAAAAGCTGGTCGAGACCTTCAGGGAAAAGCAGGTGGATGGTCTGGTTATTACCACAACCAACCCGCGGGGAGCCATCCTGAAAACACTGGTGGACGAAGAAATACCCTTTGTCCTGCTGTACAGCACGGTAAAAAAAGGTCCCATGACCGTGGTCGGGGTCGACAATTACCGGGGCGGTTACCGGGCAACCGAGCACCTGGTGAATCTGGGACACAGGCGTATTGGCATGGTTGCGGGGCGTTTTTCCATTTCCGACAGAAGTTTTCACCGGTGGCACGGGTACAGACAGTGCCTGAAAAATAATAAAATTTCTTACGATAAAGCTCTTCTTGTCCAGACCGATTATTCCCTGACGGGGGGAAGAGACGCGGTGAAAAAACTGCTGTCTCTTGAAGATCCACCAACCGCTTTTTTCTGTTCAAATGATTTCCTTGCCCTGGGGGCCATGAAGGGTGCGAGGGAGCTGGGCCTGCAACTGCCCAGGGATCTGTCCATCGTCGGTTTTGATGATATCCGCATAGCGTCCTATGTTATTCCCGAGCTGACAACCATCAGACAACCGGCATATGACATTGGAAAACTCGGGGCGGAACTGTTGTTTCAGCGGATTAGAGGATGCACGAAGCCTGTCCATAGAATGCTTGATCTCTCCCTGATAGTCAGAGAGTCCACTACCGGTCCTGTCGGGTAGTGTTTTTGTGCAATGTTTTTTAACAAAAACTTTTATTGAATAAGGAGGAGAAGTATGAACAATGTAAGGTCGAAGATTCGATCAATGGCAATGGCTTTTCTGGGCCTGTTTCTGCTTTCCCTGTCAACCCCTGCAGTCGCGACGGAACTGACGATGTTCTACCCGGTTGCGGTCGGTGGTGCGTTAACGAAACTGGTGGATAAGCTTGTACGGGATTTTGAAGCTGAGAATCCCGGTATTACCGTCAAAGCCATCTATTCCGGTAATTATTCAGATACCATGACGAAGGCGATGACAGCGCTCAAGGGTGGTAATCCGCCCCACCTCTCCGTTATTCTCTCCACCGAAATATTCACCCTTATTGATAATGACGCTATTCTCGCATTTGATGATCTTATTTCCACTCCGGAGGAAAAAAAGTGGCTGGACAGCTTCTATCCGGCCCTGATGGAAAATGCCCGAACCGGTGGCAAGACCTGGTCTGTACCGTTCCAGCGTTCAACCATCGTCATGTATTACAATAAGGATGCTTTCAGAAAAGCGGGACTCGATCCGGAAACACCGCCGGCAACCTGGGATGAACTGGTGGCCATGGGCAAAAAACTGGTTGTGAAGAATAATGCGGGCAAGGTCACCCGTTGGGGTCTGGAAATCCCCTCCACCGGCTACCCTTACTGGATGTTTGGAGCTCTTGCCAAGCAGAACAGTGAAGTACTGATGAACGGTGACGGGACAGAGACCTATTTTGACAAGCCCGGTGTGGTCCAGGCGCTTGAGTTCTGGAAGGATCTCGGCAAAGTCCATAAAGTAATGCCGGCGGGAACTATTGAATGGGGAACCCTGCGTACCGATTTCCTGGAACAGAAAACAGCCATCATGTGGCACTCAACGGGTAATCTGACGGCGGTTAAGAAAAATGCTTCGTTTGATTTTGGTGTGGCCATGCTGCCCGCTAAAAAGGAAAGGGGTACGCCCACCGGTGGTGGCAGTTTCTATATCTTCAAGAAAACAACTCCGGAAGAGAGAGCTGCCGCCCTGAAGTTCATAAAATGGATGACCCAGCCGGTACGCACTGCCCAGTGGAGCATCGGTACAGGCTATATGGGGACCCGTCCGGATGCCTATGAAACCGCCGAGTTGAAGGCCTATGTCAAATCGTTTCCACCTGCGGCGGTGGCAAGAGACCAGTTGAAATACGCAACAGCCGAGTTATCTGTCCATGAAAACGGCCGGGTTTATAAAATTCTCAATGACGCGATTCAATCGGCACTCACCGACGCAAAATCACCTGAAAAGGCATTGAAGGATGCCCAGAAACAGGCGGAACGTATTTTGAGGCGGTATCGCTAGGTTTTGTTTATCCCGACAGGGCGGAATCGTTCTTCCCGGTCGGGATAAAGGAGGAGAATCTATGAAATGGGGGATGTCGGTCATGGGAAAGGGTCTGGAGACTCTTGGCGCCTGGATGCTGGGGGCGCTATGGCTCCTTCCGGTCGTTTTTGCCTTCTGGAGTGCCTTTCATCCGGCTGAATATTCTACAAGTTTCCAGCTTTTTGCGCCTCTGACCCTGGAGAATTTCACCAGGGCCTGGTCATATGCGCCCTTTCCCCGCTATCTGCTGAATACCTTTGTGCTTGTGACCCTGATCCTTGCAGCCCAGTTTGTCCTCTGTACCCTTGCCGCCTACGGATTTGCCCGGTTCGAATTTTTTGGGAAAAATGTGATTTTCGCCCTGGTTCTGCTGCAATTGATGATCATGCCGGAAGTGCTTCTTGTGGAAAATTACCGCACCATCAGTTCTCTTGGCCTCCTTGATACCATCCCGGCTATTGGTTTGCCCTATATGGCCAGTGCCTTCGGTATTTTTCTTCTTCGCCAGTCATTTAAAACCATCCCGGATGAACTGGTGGAAGCGGCCCAGGTGGAAGGTGTCTCATCGGTGGGGATTCTGCTGAAAGTCTATGTTCCCCTGGCAAGATCGACCTATATAGCCTATGGGCTTGTGTCGGTGAGCTATCACTGGAATAATTTTTTATGGCCCCTGGTTATCACCAGCTCGGTCAACAGTCGGCCTCTCACTGTGGGCCTGGCGATTTTCGGCGCACCGGAATCAGGAGTCGACTGGTCAATCATCACGGCGGCAACGGTTATGACCATGGCGCCGCTGCTGGTGGCTTTTATTCTGTTTCAGCGCCAGTTTGTTCAGTCATTTATGCATTCGGGAATAAAGTAACCTGTCGATTTCAGGACAGGTTTCAGGAACGGGTAAAAAACATGTCTACAATTGTTCTGAAAAATATCTGTAAAAGCTGGGGCGACACTGAGGCCCTGCGTGATATCAACCTGAGCTGCGGCAAAGGTGAGTTGCTCGTTCTTCTCGGTCCTTCCGGTTGCGGGAAATCGACAACCCTGAGGCTTATCGCGGGCCTTGAAACGCCCACCTCCGGGACCATCGAGATAGAAGGACGGGATGTTTCCAACCTGCCGCCGGTGAAGCGCAATATCTCCATGGTTTTTCAGAATTATGCTCTTTTTCCGCATCTGAATGTCGCGGAGAATATTCTTTTCGGTCTCAAGGCCCGCAGGGTACCAAAACAGGAGCGCCAGAAACGTCTGGACGAAGCTGTCTCCCTCCTGGGTCTTTCCGGATTTCTCGAGCGCAGGCCGGCCCAGCTCTCCGGGGGGCAGCGGCAGAGGATTGCTCTCGGCCGGGCCATTGTGGCACAGGTCCCCGTCTGCCTGATGGATGAACCGCTGTCGAATCTGGATGCCAAGCTGCGCCAGGAAATGCGTCAGGAGATCCGCCTGCTGCAGCAACGGCTGAAAATGTCCATGGTTTACGTCACCCACGATCAGGTGGAGGCTATGACTATTGCCGATAAAATCATTCTCATGAAGGACGGTCACATTGAGCAGCACGGTACTCCGGAAGATCTCTATAATCTGCCGGCAACTGCTTTTACCGGCGGGTTTATCGGCAATCCTCCCATGAACATACTGACGCCTGATGCCGCGATCTTTGCCGAATATTCTACCGTACTCTTTCCCGCAGCGGATGCAAAACCGGTTCTTGTCGGCGTAAGGCCTGAAAATATAAAGTTGTCGCTAAATTCAAAAATCCGGGGAACAGTTGAAGCAATCGAATATCTGGGAGCGGACAGCCTTCTGCTCTGCCGTACCGGAGCGCATTTCATTACTGTTTCCATAAAAGGAAAGGCAGAACTTTCTCCGGGAGAAGAAGTGGGGCTTTTCTGGAAAGAGGAGGATCTCCACCTGTTTGAAGCCGAAACCGGCAGGAGGATAGAAATTAACGCCGGAGTACGTCCATGAAAACAACGGTGCAGCGCAGGTACTGGAATCATATCAACGGCTGGCTGCTGGTCCTTCCGGCAGTCTTCATGATCAGTCTTTTTACCCATTACCCTATCGTTTCCAATATTTTTCACAGTCTCTTTTCCATGGGAACGGCAACCCGACCCGAGGTGTTTATCGGCCTGGATAATTATCGTTATCTTCTCGATGATGACATCTTCTGGAAGGTGTTGAAGAATAATTTTGTCTACTCCATGTGCACCGTGCCGTTCAGTATAAGCATAGCCCTTGGCATGGCTCTTCTTGTCAATCGAAAGATCAGGGGACGTTCTCTTGTGCGCATGTCCTTTTTCACTCCCACAGTGCTGCCCATGATAGCTGTTGCCAACATCTGGTTATTTTTCTACACTCCGGAATATGGTCTGTTTGACCAGGTGTTTTCCCTGTTCGGGGGCAGAAGCCATAACTGGCTCGGCAATCCTGATACGGCGCTTTTCTGTCTTATTGTCATGGTGATCTGGAAAGAATCCGGTTTTTTCATGGTGTTCTACCTGGCGGCTCTGCAGCAGCTTTCTCCGGAGTTGCGTGAGGCAGGCCTTGTTGAAGGAGCAGGAGGATGGTATTATTTCCGACGGGTAACTTTCCCGCTGCTTATGCCCACCACGCTGTTTGTCACGGTCAATGCCGTTGTCAATTCTTTCAAACTGGTGGATCACCTGGTTATTATGACAAAGGGAGGCCCGGATAACGCCAGTTCTCTGTTACTCTATTATATTTATGAAAACGCCTTCAGTTTCTGGGATACCAGTTATGCCGCGACCCTGACTGTTGTCCTGGTGCTGATTCTTGCCGTCATTACCATAATCCAGTTTGCAGTAGTGGAAAAAAGGATTCACTATCAATAATGACATTTTTCCATGTTCAGATTTCACCTCTTCCCCTGTAATTCTCACTGAGTAAGGATTTTATAATGAGTTTTTTATCCAAGGATGCTTTTTGTGAACGCTTAAAAAAGGTGAAGTGTATTCTGCTTGATCTGGACGGAACTCTCTATGAAGAGGACCGGCTTTTTGACTGCACCCTGGAATTCCTTGAAGGTTTGGATAAAGCCGGAATACGGAAAATTTATCTGACCAATAATTCTTCTAAGGGACGGGGTGATTATTTCAGAAAATTACATGGGTTGGGGATTTCCCTTGCGGAGGATGAAATTTACTCTTCGGGGGATGCTACCCTGGACTATCTGAAACGATGCACCGATTTTTCCCGTGTCTTTCTGCTGGGTACTCCTTCCCTGGAATCGGCGTTTATTGAAGCGGGGTTCGAGTTGACGACTGATGGTCAGTGTGTGGTGATGGGTTTCGATAAAACCCTGACCTATGACAAATTGAACCAGGCCTATCATCTGCTGGTATCCGGTGTGCCGTTCATAGTCACTCATCCTGATACCCTGTGTCCCATGAAGAACGGCAGGTTCGACATTGATCTCGGGGCATTGATGCAGCCGCTTATCCAGGCGACAGGAGTGAAGCCACTCATTATCGGCAAACCCCATGCCCCCCTGATAGACGGCCTTCTGGCAAAATTTTCATTTGACATTGATTCGCTGGCAATTATGGGAGACAGGCTTTATACGGATATTCGCACGGGGCGGGATAATAATTTCCTCTCAATCCTGGTCCTTACAGGAGAGGCCAGTCGGGAAGATGCAGCGGTATCATCGGTGGAGCCTGATTATATCCTGGAGAGAAATGTGGATTTGCTTTCCTACCTTTCCCAAACCTGAATTTGTGGCGGATTTACGGTTGTTTCTTGTATAGTATATTGAAATAATACGATATAACCAATCTCTTCATCAAAATCGGAATGCACTGGACAAGCGTTCAGGGGACAGATGAAGTCCTATGATTTTGCTGACAGTTCGTTGTACAGTTCAGTCAGGTCAATAAACTGGCCAGGGTTACCCCCGTGGTCCGGGTGCAGTTTTTTGGCCCGTTTGCGAAACAGGCGGGAAAGTTCGTTTTGGTCAAGTTTTCGTAACTCATCAAGTGGTTTACCGAACAGGGCCGCGGCCTCCTTCTGTTTTTTCCTTGTCTGTTTCGGCCAGTGAAACCGGCGATGGTTCCCCATGAATCTGCGGGCAAAATCTGAGCTGAAACTGCGGGCTTGTGGCTGGTGATCGAAAAACATAATGAGGTAGCGCACCAGGAGGGGGTGCAGGCTGTTCTCCTCTGGTGCTTCACTCTCAAGCTGCCAGAATGATGCGTCCCTGTTGAGGGCACAGAGCTGTTCAATAAAATGATTGCAGAGGGTTGCCCGGTCCAGTGGTTCGGGGAAAGAGGGAGCAAATGACTCATCAAAAAAACGGTGGAGCTGCAGGGTGGCGTGCAGGTAGCGCAGGTATTCACCGGGGCTGACTGCCTGTTCTTCTCCTGCAAAAAATTGTTCCCGTTCATCCCGTGACTGTCCAAGCAGGGGAAAGCAGCATTTTTCATGCAGTCTGTGGAGTCTTGCCTGGTCGACCGCGCCATAGCGGAGAAAATAGAGCCGGCGCCGATCAAATTCATGGACCTGGGAGGCGACGGCCCTTCGGTTATTGTCGCCCGGAAGAGCTGTTTTCCTCGTCCTTCTATTGTGGAAGGGTTGGGTTCTGAAGCGAATTTCTTCGGGGAAAAACGGACGAAGCAGTTCTTCGAGGAGGTTTTCCGCCTTGCCCGGGCACCACGTTTCCACCGATTTAAGGAGTTTTTCAGAAAACAGCACTACCTGTTCTTCATAAATCTCAAAATGATCGGCAGGATTCTCCCCCAGATCATAGACAGGAACGGATTGGAATTTATCCTCGTCCACCTCTACTGAATGTCTGAGTTGATAGCGGGTGGACGGGAGATGGCGTGTGGCCAGATACATTTCAGATATTTTTTTCCCTGACAGGGTAGCTGTAAAAGGTGTCGTCGGGCATCAATGCACTCCAGCTCCCGTCCGCTTTCAGATCCCGACGATAGCGTTGCACCCGGACCAGGCATTTTCCTGAACCGTTTCTGGAGGCGGTGGCCACCAGCACATAGCCATGGTAGGCGGTATACAAAATATCTTTTTCCCACCAGGAATCCCAGCGTTCAGTGAATTCCGGGCTTTGCAGGTTTTGGGCAAGAATTGTTTCGTCTGGAAAAAGTGAGGTGAAAACGGATCTGGCTTCGGTCAGAACGGCTTTTTCCCCTGCTTTTCCTGAACGCCAGGTTTTGGCCGCCGGCATCCGGTTACTGTCTATTTCTTTTTCATACAGCGCAAGTGCCCGCTGGTTTTGCTTTTTATATTCATTTTTCAGGGCGGACAGGTTGGTCAAAATGTTGGAGAGATCTAAGTCGTCACGCAACGCGATTTCTATTGCTTCGACAAGATCGAGTGCGTTTTTTGCACTGTTCAGGGCTTCCCTGGCTGCGGAGGCGCTGTTCTGGCCCGCGGCTTTTTCAAGAGCTTTGCCGGCGAGAGTGAGGTTTTCGGGGATCACTCTTTTCTGGGCGTGCATACCCGCAACAACCGGACCGAAAGTGATCATGTAAAAGGTTTTTGGAATATCCTTTTTAAACAGGGTCATAAATACCTGTTGATTGACAATAAGCTGATCCGGCGGAGGCGCCTGCATGGCAAGTTTTCCTGCAAGTTCATAGGCGTGGGCTCGCTGGGAAAGGATCTCCTCCACATGGCGGTAATAGGCTTTTATTCCATTGGGGTAATGCTGAGGTTCCGGGTCGAAAAGCCGGGCCAGACGCAGCAACTCAGTGCGCTGTGCGTCAAAGGCGGACAGAAAACCGTTGAGCGCGGCCGGAGTAAGTTCTGCGGGAACATGCGGCCAGGCACCGTTCCTGACTTCCATGTAATCACTGAGCAGTTGCTTGATCGGCGGCTGATTGGCAACGGGCAGAAATCCCTGCACAGGGGTCAATACGGCGAGAAGCGCAAGGCGGGCCTCTCCTGTTTTTCCTTCATTTAATAGTTCCCGCGCACCCTGGGTTGCGGCCTGG
>NZ_JBPLBA010000166.1:0-20235 GCF_054039375.1 Desulfomarina sp.
CAGAAGGATATGACATGAAAGGAAAATTATTTTTTGTTCTCTATGTGATTGCGTTGGTTTTTATTGTCAATGGCGGAAGTTACGCGGCTGATCTGGATATGTTCAGAGGGCAGCGGGGTGAAATCAATATCGCCGGAGGAACGGCTCACATTCCCGTGATGAAAGAGGCCGCATCCCGTATCATGCGGTTATACCCGGATATCAGGATCAGTGTCGCCGGCGGCGGCTCTGGTGTCGGTATCAAGCAAGTGGGGGAAGGATTGGTGGATATCGGGAATTCCGGCAGAAAGCCCGGAAAAGAGGAAATCGAACGTTATGGTCTGAAGTTGTTCAAATGGGGGATTGACGGTGTCGGCATTATTGTGAACCCGGCCAACCGGGTGAGGTCTTTGAGTGAAGAGCAGGTGCAGGATATTTTTGCTGGAAGGATTGTATCCTGGAAAGATGTGGGTGGAGAAAATCGTAAGATCAATCTTTATACCAGGGACTTGGCAAGTGGTACTCGCGCGGTCTTTTGGAAAAAGGCTCTTAATAAAGGCACTATATCGCAGGATGCTGATTTTGTTGTCTCAAACGGGGCGATGAAGGCTGCTGTTTCCCAGGACCCGTATGGCGTCGGATATGTTTCCGTCGGTTATATGGATGATTCGGTTGCCCCGGTTGCCATTAATGGTGTTGAGCCGAACCTGCAAAATGTGAAATCAGGTAAATTCCCCATTGCCAGAGGACTTTTCAGCAATACCAGGGGGGAGCCGACCGGATTGACCAAAACCTTTATTGATTACCTGTTTTCCCGCGAAGGCCAGGAAATAGTGGCCCAAAAGGGTTTTGTTCCGGTGAAATGATCCGGAAACGTGGGAGAATCATTGAGAAATTGTTTTTTCTTGCCGCTTTTTTCAGTGGTTTAACAACTTTTTCTATTTTTGCGTTTTTGATCGTTCTGGCCCTGCCGCTTTTTTCGGGGGGGAGTTTTTTTTCTATAGTCGTACATCCATGGGCCCCATATTCCGGTCAGTTCGGTGTTTATCCCATGGCGACAGGTACGTTGATTATTTCAGTGTTGAGCATGGTACTCGCCTTTCCTTTGAGTTTTGGTTGTGCCATGCTGATCCATGTGGAGAGCAGGTATAAAATCAGCCGACTGCTTCGTGGAACGGTGGAAATGATGACCTCCATTCCCACCGTTATTTATGGTTTTGTCGGTATTTTTTTATTGGTTCCCCTGGTGCGGGAACTCTTCAAAGCCGGTTCGGGGTTCTGTCTGTTTACCGCGTCAATCATGCTGGCACTTCTTGTGTCGCCCACCATGATCCTTTTATTCTGTGATGCCTTTGCAAGGGTTCCACGCTCCTATGGAGATGCTGTTCTGGCAGTGGGCGGGACAGAGATGCAGAAATTTCTGTACGTTGTCCTGCCCCATTCGTGGCCGGGAATGATGACGGGGGTTGTTCTGTCACTTGGCAGGGCATTAGGTGATACTTTAATTGCGTTGATGCTGGCCGGCAATGCAATCCGGGTTCCCCATTCCATATTTGATTCCGCCAGGACACTTACGTCGCATATTGCCCTGGTCTTTGCCGCAGATTATGACAGTATGGAATTCAAGGCCATTTTTTCCTGCGGTATTCTGCTCTATATTTTCAACACATTGCTCGTGATGATAGTCCGTTATATCGCAAAGAGACGTAAAACGTAACTGATCATAGGGACAGTAACTTTATGATTTTATTAGCTTTGAACTGTGATTGCTCACAGGTGCCGCAGATTTTCGCAGGCTCTTTTGTTTGCTATAGCCTACCTATGCGGACAAAAGAGACCGTGAAAAGCTGGGGTACCTGTGAGCAATTACCGTAAAACAGGTGTGTATTAATGGCACAGTTCAGGGGAAAAGCAATCAGGTTGTTTTCCTGGATATGCGGTATTGTTCTGCTTTCTGCCATTTTCTTTGTACTGGGCTATCTGTTTGTGAACGGGTTCCAGAGTTTGACGCCGGAACTTCTTTTTGGTACGACACCTCCTCTGGATGCTCTTTTCTTCAGGCGACAGGTTTTCGACGGTCTGTTTCCCGCTTTACTGGGAACCTTTTTCCTGGTTTTTCTTTCTGTCTGCTGGGCGGTTCCGGTGGGTATTGCAGCCGGGATTTATCTGGCTGAATACGCCCATGGGTCAATTCGCAGAATTCTTGATTTCCTGATTGATATCATGGCCGGTCTGCCCTCTATTGTCATCGGTCTTTTCGGGTTTTCGGTGACAATTTTCCTCAATAAAAATTTTAATGGCCATATACGGCCCTGTCTCTTTATTTCGAGTATTGCCCTGGCCTTTCTTGTTCTTCCTTATATTATTCGCACAACCCAGTCATCTTTTGAAGCTCTTCCCCTTTCCCTGCGAATGACCGCCCTTTCCCTGGGGGCAGACAGACTGCAGAACATTGTTCATGTATTGCTTCCTGCGGCATTGCCGGGAATCATCAGCGGGGTTGTGTTGGCGGTAGGCCGTTGCGCTGAAGATACCGCAGTCATTATGCTCACAGGTGCGGTGGCATCAGCCGGTGTGCCCCGGTCACTGCTGTCCCATTACGAAGCACTTCCATTTTATATTTATTATATTTCATCACAATATACAGACAGGGAGGAGCTGGCCACCGGATACGGGGCTGCAATCATTCTTCTCTTGACCTGTCTTGTTTTTTTCAGCTTGTCTTTTGTCATCAGGAGAAGGGTTCAACGGAATTTGTTGTTTTGATCTGCCCCGTTTTCCTGATCATGTAGATTTTGAAGGACCCGATCAGGGTGAAATATCTGTCAGTTGTATGGTTTCTGGGAAAACAATATGGTGAAGTCAATTAAAATAAAAACAAGGAATGTTTCATTTTCCTACAACAACCGAATGATTCTAAACAATGCTTCGATGGATTTTATCGAAAATCGTATTACAGCCATTGTCGGTCCGTCCGGTTCAGGAAAATCCACGTTTCTTCTTACCCTCAACCGGTTGTGGGAATCGATTCCGGCCTGCAGGCTACAGGGGAAAGTCGAGATACAATTTAATAATCGTTTTGATGATATTTATCAGAAACAGTACGAGGTAACTTCGTTGCGCAGGAAGGTCGGCATGGTTTTTCAGGCACCCAATCCTCTGCCGATGAGTATCTATGAAAATATTGTATTTCCGCTTAAACTGGCAGGAAAAAACAACAGGGAAAAGGAACACTACATTGTGGAAAAATACCTGCGGAAGGTGGGGCTCTGGAGAGAAGTCAACGACCGGCTCACCACATCTGCCCTGCAACTTTCAGGGGGGCAGCAGCAGCGACTCTGTATTGCCAGGGCTCTGGTGCTGCAACCGGAAGTGATCCTGCTTGATGAGCCCACTTCATCACTGGATTCCGATGCTGCAGGGTTGATTGAAGAGCTTCTGATACAGCTGAAAGATCAATGTACGGTTCTGGTGGTGTCCCATTATCATGACCAGGTGAGGCGGATAGCCGATTCCGTTGTTGCTTTGCAGAATGGAGAACTGAATATTGTCAACGGTCGTTGAAGGAGATTTTGGGCGGATTATTTGTGAAAAAGGTCTCAGCCGAAGGTTTTCAGATTAAGATTGCAGGGAGTTGTAACAAAACTTTGCAATTTTTCTAATAAAATGCAAATATCCAGGTTGTACGGTCATAGTAACGTTTCAATAAATTAAAATTATCCAGGAGAATGTACCATGACAAATCTGAGAGTGTTTTTAGGAGCTGTTGCTGCAACTGCAACGTTTACGGTAGCCCAGGCAACGGTCAGTTTTGCCGCAACTGAAATCCAATGGTGGCATGCCATGGGTGGGGTAAACGGTGAGCGGGTGAACAAAATTGCCGATGATTTTAACGCGACCCAGTCTGACTATAAGATTGTACCGGTCTACAAGGGAAATTACACGGAAACCATGACAGCCGCAATTGCGGCATTCAGGGCAAAACAGCAACCCCATATTGTTCAGGTGTTTGAGGTTGGCACAGCGACGATGATGGCTGCAAAGGGTGCTGTCTATCCGGTGGAAGATGTGATGAAAGATGCCGGTGTTCCCTTTGACAAGTCAGATTATCTGCCGGCGGTTATCAGTTATTACCAGACTTCCGAGGGAAAACTCCTTTCCATGCCGTTCAACAGTTCCACGCCGGTTCTCTGGTATAACAAGGATGCACTTGCAAAAGCCGGAGTAAAGGATGTTCCCAGAACCTGGCCGGAAATGGAAGCGGCTTCCCGGAAAGTACTTGATGCCGGTTATAAATGTGGTTTTTCCTTTGGCTGGCAGTCGTGGGTCATGCTCGAGAACTTCAGCGCCTGGCACAATATTCCGCTGGGAACCAGGGAAAATGGCTTTGCCGGGCTTGATACTGAATTCACCTTTAATAATAAGCATGTAAAAAGAGTAATGAACGATGTGAGCCGGTGGCAGAAAAGCTCCATCTTTCAGTATGGGGGACGCAGGGGTGACAGTCTGCCCATGTTCACCAACGGTGAATGTGCCATGTGGTTGAATTCTTCCGCATACTATGGTGGTATCAAGAAGCAGGCAAAATTTGAATTCGGTCAGGCCATGCTGCCCTATTATCCGGACATTATTGATAAACCCCAGAATTCAATAATCGGCGGTGCAACTTTATGGGTTCTCCGCGGTCATAAACAGGGTTCCTATAAAGGTGTGGCTCAGTTCCTCAGTTATCTTTCTTCTCCCGATGTTCAGGCCTGGTGGCACCAGGAAACAGGGTATGTTCCCATAACGAAAGCCGCTTATGAATTGAGTAGGAAGCAGGGTTTCTACGAGAAAAATCCGGGGACGGATACAGCTATCAAACAGTTGAGTCTCAATCAACCGACGCCCAACTCCCGTGGTATTCGTTTTGGTAATTTTGTCCAGGTGCGTGATATTATCAATGAGGAGATGGAGACCATCTGGAATGGAACCAAAACAGCAGACCAGGCCATGGATGATGCGGTCATGCGTGGCAATAAACTGTTGAGAAAATTCGAGAAGGCGAATAAATAGACGGCAGGTTTTTATTTATTCATTGGACCCGGCCTGACTGTATTTTCAAAATTCCCTGCAGGCACGGCCCGCAGACAAGGTTGCGGGTGCAGGCCGGGTTTCGTACGTAATTCAGAAATCATGAAATAATGGACGGCATTGCCATCAAAGGCTCATCTATTCAGGGTCATTAAAATATGATAAAAAGAGTCCATTTTAAACCGTCTCCGCTGCCATATATCCTGGTGGCACCTCAGCTGATCATCACTCTTGTCTTTTTTATCTGGCCGGCAAGCCAGGCCGTCTACCAGAGCCTTCTTGTCCAGGATGCCTTTGGTCTCAGTACTGATTTTGTCTGGTTTGATAACTTCAAAGAACTTTTCAGTGATGCTTATTATATGCAGGCCTTCAGGCGCACCATCTATTTTTCGTTCATGGTCGCTTTTTCCTCCCTGTCCATCTCCCTGATTCTTGCGGCCATGGCTGATAGGGTGATCAAGGCCGCATCGGTGTACAGAACGCTTCTTATCTGGCCATATGCCGTGGCACCTGCAGTGGCCGGTGCCCTGTGGATGTTCATGTTTGATCCCACTATCGGGGTTGTTGCCTATATGCTCGATTTTTTCAATTTCGAATGGAATCATCGTCTCTACGGCAGTCATGCCATGGCCCTGATTGTGGTTGCCGCCGCCTGGAAACAGATCAGCTATAATTTTCTGTTTTTCTTTGCTGGTATGCAGGCTATTCCCCGCTCCCTGATTGAAGCGGCGGCTATTGATGGCGCCGGTCCGGCAAGGCGTTTCTGGACCATTATTTTTCCTCTTATTTCCCCGACAACCTTTTTCCTCCTGGTCATGAACATTATTTATGCTTTTTTTGATACATTTGGTATCGTGCATGCGGTGACCAAGGGCGGACCTGGAAAGGCAACGGAGATTCTTGTCTACAAAGTTTATAACGACGGTTTTATAGGTCTTGACCTGGGCGGTTCCGCGGCCCAGTCTGTAATTCTTATGGTTATCGTGATTGGCCTTACCGTCATTCAGTTCCGTTATATTGAACGCAAGGTGGAGTACTGATCATGATTGAGCAGCGTCCCGTAACGACGGTGGTAAGTCACCTGGTTCTGATCATTGGTGTTTTGCTGGTAGCTTTTCCCATCTGGATCACTTTTGTTGCGGCCAGCCATGATGCTGTCCGCATGACTCAGGTTCCCCTGCCTCTTCTGCCGGGAACCCATTTTTTCGACAATCTTCGTGATGCCCTGGTCAGGGGAGTTGGTAATGCCAGGGAGCAGTCAGTGGGGCTGATGCTGATCAATTCGCTGGTGATGGCGATGATGATCGCCTGCGGGAAGATAGCCATTTCTCTCCTGTCGGCCTTTGCCATTGTCTATTTTAAATTTCCCCTGCGGATGACATTTTTCTGGCTGATTTTCATCACTCTTATGCTGCCTGTGGAAGTACGTATTCTGCCAACATTTGAAGTTGTGGCCAATCTTCACATGCTCAATTCATACTGGGGATTGACCATACCGTTGATTGCCTCTGCTACGGCAACCTTCATGTTTCGCCAGGCGTTTCTTACGGTGCCTGACGAGCTGCTTGAGGCCGCGCGGATTGATGGAGCCGGGCCCATGCGTTTCTTCTGGGATATCCTGCTCCCCATTTCCCGAACCAATATTGCAGCTCTTTTTGTGATTCTTTTTATCTACGGCTGGAACCAGTATCTCTGGCCCCTGCTGATAACCACCGACAAGGATATGTATACCATTGTCATGGGGATAAAGCAGATGCTTGAAGCCGCGGAAGAGGCGCCGGAATGGCATCTGATCATGATGACCACCCTGCTTGCCATGCTGCCGCCGATTGTGGTTGTGGTGGGAATGCAGAAACTATTTATTAAAGGTTTGACGGAAACGGAGAAGTAGCGTGGCTCGAGTAATACTTGAAAATGTTGTCAAGGTTTTTGATAAGACGGAAGTGATTCACCGGATAAACGGTGTCTTTGAAGATGGCCAGTTTATTGTTATCGTGGGGCCTTCCGGCTGCGGGAAGTCGACGGTATTGAGGATGATCGCGGGACTCGAAGAGGTGAGCGGTGGAACCGTTACAATCGGGGATCGTGTTGTCAATAACGTTGAGCCGAAGGATCGTGAGATTGCCATGGTTTTTCAGAATTATGCCCTTTATCCTCATATGACCGTGTTTAATAACATGGCCTATGGACTTAAACTCCAAAAGCTGGGAAAGGATGAGATCAAAAAGAGGGTGGATGAAGCGGCTTCTCTTCTTCAGTTGACGGAGTTTTTAAAACGAAAGCCGCGTCAGCTTTCCGGAGGCCAGCGCCAGCGCGTGGCCATGGGCAGGGCACTTGTCCGCAAACCGGCTGTTTTTCTTTTTGATGAACCCCTTTCCAATCTGGATGCCAAATTGCGTCACCAGATGCGGGTTGAACTGAAAAAACTGCACAGAGGGTTGGGAACAACCATGATTTATGTGACCCATGATCAGGTGGAAGCCATGACCCTGGCCGACAGGATTGTGGTCATGAATGACGGCAATATTGAGCAGATCGGCACCCCTGACGAGATTTACCATAATCCGGCTTCAAGGTTTGTGGCCGGTTTCATAGGTTCTCCCCCCATGAATTTTCTTCAGGCAAGGGTTGTGGGGAAAGAAGAAATTGAATTTCTTGATAAAACCCGTCTTGTCCTGCCCGATCGGCAGCTTCCGGTGGAAGGCGAGGTGGTTATCGGTATCAGGCCGGAAAAAATCAGGCTGTTTTCTGAAGAAAAAGATGGGCGCATTAAACTGAAAATAGAGCTGGTGGAAAAACTTGGTGCCGGAGAACTGCTTTACAGCCGCATAGGGGAGGAATCAATCGTAGTTACCCTGGCTGAAGATTCCGCTGTGGAGGCTGAAACCTGCTGGGCTGAGTTTTCACCCGGTGATCTCTATTTGTTTTCCAGGGAGGCCGATGGAAGGATTATGCAGGGGTGATTGACCTGTCTTAAACGACATTATAGGTAAGTATAAGAAATTTCCTTTGATTTTTTCTGTTTCTTATGCATAATATATACA
This sequence comes from Desulfomarina sp., assembly GCF_054039375.1. Taxonomy (NCBI): domain Bacteria; kingdom Pseudomonadati; phylum Thermodesulfobacteriota; class Desulfobulbia; order Desulfobulbales; family Desulfobulbaceae; genus Desulfomarina; species Desulfomarina sp. Next base: position 8,097 of record NZ_JBPLBA010000166.1, read on the forward strand.
TCGGTTTGTTATGATTTTTATTGCAACCTCCATTTTATTTGGCGGTTTGTCTGCCGTTACAGTTCAGAGGTAATAAAATCACAGAGTTTTGACCCTGTGAGCAGTTACTTATTATTTATTATTGACAGAGGTTAAAGATGACATTGAAAGGGAAAAAATGTGTTTTACCGGCGTTTCTGTTTTTCTGCGGGGCCCTTCTTCCGGTGGCTGGAAATGTGCAGGCAGCCGGTGTGGCTGTACAACCCGCGGGAATGGACAAAAAAGTAGAGAAAAAGACAACTATCCAGATCAATCAGAATGTAGTTGTTGTCAGCGGCAGAATGTCGCTGGGATGGATACATGGTGATTCCAATGAACTGGTCTATGATCCTGCTACGGGGCGGAAGATGAGTGAACTGAACTGGGAGATCGACAATGTCTATATGCTTGGTTTTGGTGGTTCGCTTTCCCCCCTGTCCTGGTTGAATTTCAACGCTGACATCTGGTTCCGGGTCAATGACGGTGACGGGGAAATGAATGATTATGACTGGTTCCTCGACAGACCGGAATATACTCACTGGTCAAATCATCCGGATACGGATCTTACCACCGGATTGATGTTTGATATCAATGCTGAAATGACCTTTTATAAAGTTATGGGCACAAAGTTTTTCGGTATTGCCGGTTTTAAATACGATAACTGGGAATGGGAATCCTTTGGTGGCGATTATGTTTACTGGGGAGTTTCAGGCAGTTTTCCTGACGGGCAGAATGTCATTACTTATGAACAGAAATTTTATACTCCATATGTAGGTCTCGGTTTCAAATCCGATCTCAGCGAAACACCGATCACATTCAGCGGCAGAATTATCGGCAGTACCTTTGTCACTGCCGAGGATAAGGATCAGCATCACCTGAGAAACCTTGTCTTTGAAGAGGATTTTGATTCCGGCAACATGTTCGCGATTGATCTGTCGGGGGCGTATCATTTCACCGATCAACTTTCCCTGCTGGTGTCCTACCATTTTCAACGATACGATGAGATGAAAGGGGAAACGACCATAACCAACCTTACAACCGGAGCGGTGACAAAAGTAGATGGTGATGCTGCCGGAATTGATCATTCCTCAGGTATGCTGTCTTTGAGTGCTGTGTATACCTTCTGAGTTAGTGTCTGTCCAGAAATGAGGACTTTTGTTCGAGATCAAGGCGCACGGGAAATTTTACAGCAGGCATATAATTGATATCGGAGTCTACGCTTACCTCCGAGGATAAAATTATTCTGGCAACGCAGATATCGGGCAAAAAGACCAACTATGGACAGGCACAACCTAGTGTCCCGTCAACACTGCTCTGATGTATCTTGCTTGTCCTTTTTCGCGCCATCCCGCCTGCGGCTTATGTTACATAGCTCAACTATGTGCTTAAAGCCGCAGGCCATCGAGCCAAAGGTCTAATCTACAAGGCAACCTGATGATGGATTCCCTCCCCCCCCCATTTTTATCTGAAAATCAGCGACTGAAAGTTGTACTGTCGCAGGCGGGTTCTTCATAGGCTTTTTGTACCCACTGGGCATAAATGGTTGAGCCATAGCATCCGGCCATGCCGGTTATCTGTTTGCATTGACACGTCGGCTGGTTGTCTGTCAGGGGATTCAGTGTTATTTTTCCTGTTCAAAACTCCCACCAAGGGCGAGGTGGAGCTTGACCCTGTTGACAAGGCGTTTTCCGGCTATATCCAACCTGGCAATCCGGGACTCAATCCATTTTTCCTGGACGGTCAGGACGTCCAGAAACGGAATCTTCCCTATTTCATACTGTTTGACCATCAGGGCATTGGCTTTTTTGTTTTCATTGACCTCGATCTGCAGATATTCTTCCCGCTTCATCAGGTGATTTTCCGCAGCAAGGAGTTCTTCCACTTCTTTGAAGGCACGTAAGGCTGTCTGGGCATATTCTGCAATGGCCTTTTTCTGGTTGGCAGTTGCAGTATCAATCCGCCCCTCAATGGCTCCTCCCGTATATAATGGAGCGAAAATACCGGCTGTAAGTCCGGCAATTGCATCAGTGAGTGAATTGATACCGATTCCAAGGGAAAAGCGAAACCGTGGTAGATGAAGAAGTTCAGCCTCTCTCTGCAGATGAAAAGTGGCAGCGACAATGTGCTCTGCTGCCGTGAGATCCGGCCTGCGTTCCAGTATTTCAGATGGAATTCCCGCCGGAATTGGCGGAGGTACTGCGACCAGCCGGTCTGCGGTGGCAAGATCGGCAGAAGGGTAGCGGCCCAGGAGCAGTTCAAGGCTTCTCAAGAAATTTTCATAGGCCGATTGAGCAGTTCTTGCGGCTTCTTCTGCTTTGGCTACATTTCCCCTGGCAAGGTGGGTGTCTAGCTTTGATCCCTGGCCGATTTTTTCCCTGGCTTCAGCGATCTCAAGATTTTTTCGGCGGAGCTTTACAACTTCCTGCGCAAATCTATTCTGGAGTTTGGCTGTAATAGCAAGAAACCAGCCGTTTGCGGTTGCCGCAGCCAGAGACTGCCGGGCAAACTTGAAGTCGGAGGCGGAGGCCAGAGCGGCTTCTTTGCTTGCTGTTACTCCGGTACGAATACGGCCCCAGACGTCAGCTTCCCACGACACTCCCAGTCCCACCGAGCCAAGATTGTCAAGTCCATCTGAACGCCGTTCCTGGTAACGACCCGCAAGACCGACTGTCGGCTTCAGCTTTGCTTCTGCCTGTCTGACAAGGCTGTTTGCTTCGTCAACACGGGCTTCGGAAATTTTCAGACCGGGGTTTTTCGCAAGGGCTTCGTTTACAAGTTTTTCAAGTTCGGGATCTTTAAAATTTTTCAGCCAGTCGTCTTTAATTTTACCGCTTTCGGTGCTGCCGGCAAAACTGTCGGGTATTTTTTGCCGTATATTTTCTCCCTTGATGGATGCGACCGCTTTTGTGTGAGTTGCAATTTGCCCGAAACATCCTGAAAGGTAGAAAACCAGGCCGGAACACAGCATGGGAAAAAGAAAAACTGTTTTTATTGTCTTTTTTTGCATATTACCTCGATCAATGAAAGTGGAGAAAGTTCCGCCAGCTTTCCATACGCAGCAGGACTTTTCGTATAATCTGCACATGATGCCACCTCTCGCTGTAGACGGCGACAACCGCATCACTTCCCATGGGTACGAAAAAATCATCCATGTTGCTGTCAATCTGTATTATTACGGGAATCTGTCCCTCGGGAAGCTGTCTGCTGAGCGAAAGCATATTGCTTCCCGGAGCAAGTTCCCCCTCGGCCAGAGCATCCAGGATTTTCACTACATGAGCTTGAAACACCCTGCCGGGAATACCCGGGAAAATAACCTCCGCATGGTTGCCGGATTTGATGTTCTGCATGGGCTGCTGGGTAAAACCGGCAATAAAGGTCTGTGTATCGGTATTGACAAAGGTCATTACGGGGAACATTGGAAACGGAACGGCCATCATGCCGGGGCGGGCCCGCAGATGGGTGACAAAACCAGTCCCAGGTGCTTTGATTACGCAGTTTTCCAGGTCAAAATTTGCTTTAATCAGTTGTGCTTCAAGACTTTTGACTTCTTTCTCATATTTCTCAACATCGAATTTTGCTCCGCCTGCAACCCTGACAAGTTCTTTTGATTGCGCCAGTCTAGTCCTGGCGAAGTCCAGTTGTGCGTTTAAATCATCCACACGTCCCTGGAATGGTGTCGGATCGATTTTTACCAGTATGTCTCCCTGCCGCAGGGGAGAGTTCTGTTTGACAGGTACTTCAATGATTTTTCCCTGAATATTTGCGACAATGGGTGTTGTTATAAAATATGATCTTGCGTTTTGGGACGCGGGGTGAAAATAGGCCATGCCCGCAAGAAGTGTTCCCATCATAATTATGGCACCAAGCACTACGGTGGTTATTGACCATTTATTGACGGGAATTTTAAACAGCTTAAATATTATCCAGCAGCAGGTGAAGTAGGAGAGAAGTAAGAGTGTTTCCATGTTCAGTTCACCTCTGTCAGTTTGAGTGCCTTCTCCAGGGCTGAAATCCGTGATTTCAGTGACTCTATTTCTTTCTGTTCAGGCGTGGTAGAAGGATCGTCTGCTGTTTTTCCCCCGGAATGTAATCCCCATCCTATTTTCGGGTTGTAGAGTGTCGCCCAGATCCAGAGGAACGGCCAGATTGTATGGAGGAGAAAAAGACTGACCCATCCGGCAGTATGGATTGCATCCTGGTGGGGATGATTTCTTTTCTTTGCTATTTCAAAAGGAATGTCATGGATATAAATAATAGCATAGAGAAAGGTAATCGCGACAGTTATCAACATGCAAAGGGCAAAGTAGTCGAGAAGTCTGTTTTCCATTACGGGCCTCCGAAAAAAAGATTGTTTTCTGTTGATCGGGCTGAATACTGTACGTAGTCAGAATACTGAATAATATCCTATCCGGTCTAAATAGCGAAAAGAAATTTTGTGTTTTTTAGAGAAGACAATTTGTCTATATTCAACTGTGTGGAGTATTGAAAAGGAGAATCCGATTGCGAATTCTGTTTGTTGCACCCAATATACCGATTCCCGGCACCCATGGCGGATCGACCCATGTCACTGAAGTTGTCAGGGCTCTTCGCCGGGAGAATGAGGTTCTGCTTCTGGCCCGACGGGGATCCACGGGCAAGGGCGTTGCAGGAGTTGGCGGGAGGCTGTTGCCGGGGCCGTTACGTTTCCTGCTGCCCCTTGTCCACTTTCCCACCGCCTGGAAATACGCCATAGCTTTTCGGCCGGATGTGATTTACGAGCGTTTCAGTGCTTTCGGGCTTGGCACGATTCTGGGAAAAAGGCTGGGAATCCCTGTGGTGGCCATGGTACTTGACAAAAGTGCGGCACCGGTCACCTACAGGTGGGCTGACAGGCTTATTACCACAGCTCCGCACCTGGTGCCGGAAAAATACGGGGACAAGGTGGAAAAGGTCTGCTGGGGTGCCAATATCGAGATCTTTCATCCCGACAATAACGGATCATATGTTCGGCAAAGACATGGAATAGATGGCAAGGAGTTCCTGATCGGTTACATGGGAGCATTCTATCCATGGCACGGTCTTGAAACCCTGGTGGAGGCGGCTGTTCTGCTCGACCGTAATCCACCTGTTGCGGATTTCAGATTTTTGCTCGTGGGCGACGGGCAGACGAGAGGACGGATTGAAAAGCTGGTCCGGGAAAAAGCCCTCGACCACCGTTTTCTTTTTACCGGCAGGGTGGCTTACGATTCCGTGCCGGACTACCTTGCCGCGGTTGATATCTGTGTGGCCCCGTATAATCCTGGAAAACATAAGGAACTCAACAGGCACGGTATGTTTTTTGACCCGTTGAAAGTTTTTGAATCCCTCGCCGCAGGAAAATCGACGATAACCCTTGACAGTAAGAATATGCGGTATCTCTTTGAGGATGGAAAACATGCTCTTCTTGTAAAACCAGGTGACGCGGTCGCGCTGGCAGAGGCGGTGGGCCGGCTTGCAGCCGACGGGGAGCTGCGCGTTCATCTGGGGCGTGAGGGAAGAAAAATTACGGAGACAAAGTATTCATGGCAGGCCCATGGGGATCAACTCTGTCGTATCTTTCACCAGTTACTTGAGTCCGGAAAAGGCCGGAAAACCCGATGAGAATCGTTTTTGATGCGCGTTATATCCGCACCAGTGCTTCGGATGTCCTGCCCGCCGGCGGGATCGGGCGCTATTCCTATCAACTGTTGTGTCGGATGCTGGAGCTTGATGAAGACCTGGAGTTGCTCCTGGTGGTTCCAGCGGAAAACAGGCGGCCGATTTTCGCGGAATCGGAGACGAGAATCCGCGAGGTTTCCTGTCAATATCCCGCCAATTCTTTTTCCACTCTCTATCGGCTGGCTGCAAAGATTGATTTCAGCGACCGGGATCTTTTTCACAGCCCGTTTAACATGATGCCGGGGAAACTGCCCTGTCCTTCGGTGGTGACCCTCCATGATATCATGTGGTTGACACAGCCGAACCTCTGCGCCTGGTTCTGGCCGGAGAGAGTTCTGGTTGGGACACTTTATCAAAAAGGCATCAGGACGGCCCTGTGTCGTGCGGATCATATCATTACAATTTCTGAAGCTTCCGTGAGGGAGATTGTCAGGTATAAACCGGAGATCGCGAACCGTATCAGTGTTATTCACCATGGTATGGAGTCTTTTTTCCGGGAAATTGAACCGGAAAGAGTGGAGACTCTTCTGGCACCTCTCTGGTCGCAAATTGAAACAGGTGGAAAAAAAGAAACAGGGGAAATTGTGCTCTGTGTGGGCCAGGGCTCACCCTACAAAAATCAGGCACGGGCGATAAAGGGATTTCTTGGAGCCTTTGCTGAAAGGGAGGATATCCGGCTTGTGGTGGTGAACCGTTTTCGTCGTTTTGACTGGAAAATGCGACGGTTGATGGCGGGGAAAAGGGCTGGGAAAAAAATCATTTTGCTGGATTCTGTCACCGATGAACAACTGCTGGCTCTCTATAACCGGGCCCGGATTTTTCTTTTTCCCTCCCTGGTCGAGGGGTTTGGTATGCCGCAACTGGAAGCCATGGCCTGTGGAACACCGGTGTTGACTTCCAACAGGGGTGCTCCGGCGGAGATTTCCGGCGGCTGCTCTCTGCTTGTGGATCCTGAAAATGTTGAAGCCATAGCCCATGGTCTGCTTGAGCTTGATCGAAATGAAGGGCTTCGGCGTAAACTGATTGAGGCGGGCAGAAAACGTGTGCGGGATTTTCGCTGGCGGGATGCGGCAGAAAAAACACTGGCCGTCTATCGGACGGTCATGAACAGGAAATAAAGAGCCGGATTACAACCTTTCGGTTATTTTTCGGGATATTCGGCGAGTTCCAGGAGAATATTGTCGGGGCCATGGAAATAAACCAGTTTTTTCCCGGATTTCTGGTAAACGTGAACATCGCTTAAAAAGCGGATTCCGTTCTGTTCCAGTTTCCTGACTTCTTCTTCTATATTGTCAACAGCGAAAGCCAGATGACGAAAACCGGTGCTGTTGGCCCGGCCGATATCGGGGGCTGTGTTTGATTCCGGAGAGTCGTAATGGATGAGTTCGAGTCGTGTTGAGGATCCTGGAAATTCCAGGGCGATATAGTCTGCTTCAACGTTTTCCAGGCCGACAATGGAGCTGATCCACTCTCCCGTGAGATGGGCCCTGTCAATTTCCCTGAAGCCCAGTTGCAGGAAAAACTGTTCTGCCTCCCGAAGATTGGAGACAACGATATTAATGTGGTCCGGTCTGAGAATCATGGTTGATTTCCTGTTTTTTTACAGTCAAGCCGTCCCAGGGACGAAGTCAGAATGGGGCCCATCGATAAAGTCAATGACATTGAGTTACTCCTTTCAGTCGCTGGTAGGTTCTGGCAAGGACCGGCAGGGGTACTCCGCACCGGTAGCCCGCAATAATTATCTGATTGATACATGTTGTCCGGATAATCCCCATGTTGTCCCAGCGGCGGGATGAAGTCGACACGGCTTCTTTCAAGATGTGTATTTTACCCAGTTTTCGGATGGATCGCATGAAAATAAAATCCTCCATAATGGGTACCTCCTGAAAACCTCCGATTCTGTCAATATTCTGTCTGCAGGTGAAAATTCCCTGGTCCCCGTAAGGCATTTTGAAAAAGCGGGAGCGGAGATTGGCGCAGGCCGCAACCATGGCCAGCCGCCGTGACGGGCTGTCGATATGCAGGGAAAATGCTCCGGCCGCATATCCTTTTTCCATGGTTTTCCGGACAGCATCAGGAAAATTATGTGGAAGAACACTATCTCCATGGAGAAAGAGAAGCAGCTCACCTCCGGACACTTCTATTCCACGGTTTAACTGGTGCCCTCTTCCCTGTGAGGAGAGGATGACCCTCGCTCCGAGGTCGGTTGCTGTTTCCCGTGTTTTGTCTTCACTGCCGCCATCGACAACGATCAGCTCCAGGTTTTTTACAGCCGCAAGTCCCGCCAGGGTCTTCGGCAGATGTTTTTCCTCGTTGAGGGTGGGGATGATAATTGAGATAGTCTCCATTACAGCAGTCCTTTTCTTCTGGCGCGGAGAACGTCTTCGGGGCGGTCGATGTCCTGAAGAACGGGAAGAAGAAACACGCTGTACCCGTGCTGTCGCATCCTTTCAAGGGAGAGTTTCAGGACATTTTCCGTTGACCAGGGAATATCGGAAAACAGCAGTTTTCCAAGGTATTCCAGAGAGGCTGTCCGGAGGCCGATCAGGTAGTAGCCACCGTCTGTAACTGGTCCGAAAACCACGTCATGCTCCTCCAGGACGGCAAAACCTTGTTGTAAAATTTCCTTATTGATTTCAGGAATATCACTACCCACGAGCACTGCACGTTTACAGCCTGTTCCGGAAAGCGCAGAGAAGGCCCGGGCCATTTTCAGACCAAGATCTCCGGGGACCTGGGGGTGGAATATAAAATCTTCGCCAAGCCATTTTTTCATCTCACTCTGCTGTGCATCGTCATAGCAGATTGAAAGAGTAACAGGGAATTCTTTTCTGAGCTGCACCATTTCTGCCACCGTCTGTTCAGTCATTGTGCGCTGCAGTTCAGCCGCACCCTTGTCACCAAGGAGGGGGGCCAGCCGTGTTTTTGTGGTAGCCGGTCGTGGGAAACGGGTAAAAAGGATAAGGTGGTTGCAGGTTGTCATGGCAGGGAAATCAGGAGTTCAGGAAGGAGGAAAAGAGGGTGCGGATAAATTCTTCATCCATGTAGCGCTGCAGGGTCTGCCAGGTATCTTTATTTCGGATACCGCTGTATTCCCCCTGGTAGCCGACCCAGGCCATGGCGGACCAGGATATTCCCCTGAGAAGGACAAAAGGAGCCTTGATTCTTATCCTTTCAAGAAGGCTTTTTCGCAGCTTTTCTGACTTGATATGTTCTTTATATTCATTGAAAAAAACTGTGGTATCCCTGTCCGTAAAGCGGTAACCGGTCTTCCAGAGGGTTGTCAGGGGCGAGATAAAATGACAGAGATCACTGGATGGATCATCCAGACGTGCCATTTCCCAATCCACGAGGTGAGTGGTTGCCGTTTTTCTGTTGACTATGAAGTTCCCGGAGTTAACCTCAGTGTTGACAATGGTCAGCCAGGGGTTTTCGATAAAATACTGCTCTTCACCTTTCTTTTTTTCCGCCTGTGCAATTATTTTCTCCAGTAATCTGCAGATCTCAGGGACGGCCAGTTCAGAAGAAAGATACTTTTCAACCAGGTGCAGACATTCTGCAAAAATCGCGCTCAGCGGGCGGGTTTCTCGTATGAGGTGGTTTTTGTCGGGTGGGATAATCTGGTGGATGGCGGCGAAGACGCGGGCACTTTTTTTTATATCCCTGCGGTAGTCCAGCTGACACCCCGGCAAATATTCCATGACTAGAATACCCCGATCGATGATTTTTCTGCTGTCGTCTGCAAAAACGGGTATGGGGGTCACTCCGGAATCTTTTAACAGTTTCAGGGTGTTGAATTCATAGAGAATCTGGTCGTCCCGGTTAATCTGTGTTCCCATATTGACCCGGAAGACCAGGTTTGAAGTTTTTCCCCTGAGCAGATAGTTCAGGTTGTATTCTCCTCTTGCCAGAGGATGGACGGTGAAATCTTCTGCAGAGAGAGTATTCTGCCGGGAAGCAGTGCGGAGATAATGTTCCACCTGATGCTGGTAATGGATAAAAGGATCGTCTGTATTTTCCGTCAATTTTGTCATCTGCTCTCTTCTGGTACTTCCTGAAAATAATGAATCCGTTCTTCCGGGAATTTCAGGTATACATTCTGGCCGGGATGAAAGGACGGCCTCGTGCAGAGGACGGTCAGTCTGTATCCGGGCGAGGTGTAGACATCAATTTTACTCAGTTGTCCTTCAAAATTTATTTTTTCAACTGTCCCTTGAATCCATGATTTACTGAGACTATCCTGCTTCCGACTGTCTGCACTGATCTCAATATCCTCCGGTCGAATGGCAAAGAGTCTTTTTCTCCCGTTTCCAGTATGTTTTGTCAGGAAGGTGTGGCAGGGCAGAATATTATTACAGCCGAAAAAGCGGGCAACATCCTGGTCTGCTGGATGATAGAAAAGTTCCCGGGGTGTTCCGCTCTGTCTCAGTTTCCCGTCAAGGAGCAGACAGACCCGGTCACTGATTGACAGGGCTTCCGACTGGTCATGGGTGACAAAGAGCATGGTAGTTTTTGTCTGGGCCTGCAGGGAACAGATAAGATCACGCATCTGGCCGCGAAGTTCCGGGTCGAGATTGCTGAGGGGCTCATCAAGGAGGAGGATTGCCGGTTCAAGGACCAGTCCCCTGGCAAGCGCAACCCGTTGCTGCTGGCCGCCGGACAACTGGTGAATTTTCCTGGTTTCCAGGCCGTTCAGGCCGGTGATTTTCAGGATTTTTTCAATTTTTGTTCCGGCTGCTTTCCGGTCCGTATGCTTCATTTTCAGACCAAAACCAATGTTCTGGCTTACGTTGAGAAAGGGAAAGAGAAGTGGTTTCTGGAAGATCAGGACAGCATCGCGTTTTTCGGCGGGAAGGTGATTGACACATATGTCGTTAATATAAATTTTTCCGTCAGTCGGAGGCAGAAGTCCGGCTATGGTTTTCAGGATGGTCGTCTTTCCAGCCCCACTTGGGCCGAGAAGGGAGACCAGTTCCCCGTCTTGAATGGAAAGATGAAGATCCCTGATAACAGTGGTAGAACCGTATTGTATCGTCAGCCCTCTTAATGTGAGTCGTTCCATCAGCGGATTCCTTTCAGGCCTGCCCGGCCGAGATAGTGGGCGCTGCCGGTCAGGGCAAGCAGGGCGGGGAAAATAAAAACAAGGCTGACTGCCGCGGCAACCGGTCTGTCTCCACTGGCCATGAGAGAAAAGAGAAGGATCGGCAGAGTCAGCATTTTACCGCCGCCGATGATAAGGGTGCTGAGGTATTGGGACCAGGAAAGCAGAAAAGAAAAAAGGGCGGCAACAACTATGCCCGGCAGAATCATAGGCAGAGTGACCCGGAATAGGATCGTCCGGGGAGACGCACCCAGGGATTGCGCCTGGGCTTCAAAGTCGGGGTTATAATCTGAAAATATTCCCCGCAGAACATAGATGGTATAGGGCAGACAGAAGGTGAGATGGATGAGAACCACGCCGGAGAAAGATTCGGCGAGGTTGATCTTGATAAACCAGAGATGCAGCCCCATGGCAACCGACAGGGGAGGAACGATAATCGGCAGGAGCAGAAAGAGCATCACCGTTTTTTTACCCGGAAAATCATGGAGCGCAAGGGCTCTGCCCGCAGGGATCCCCAGGACCAGTGAAATAACGGCTGTGACAACGGCCAGGAAAAAGCTTGTTGAGAGACTGCCGAGGATCTGGCTGCCCGCCGTGTTGAATACGTAGTGCCAGGCCCGCATGCCGAACTGCTCGGGCATCAGTGACGGATAAAACCATTTTTCTGCAAATGACCAGAGCAGCAGAGGAAGGAAGGGAAATCCCACCGGAATCAGAATGGAGAGCAGCAGGCCGGTTTTCCTCAAGACAGAATTCCCCTTCTCCGGCCGAATTGAATAAGGAGCTGTGAAAGCCAGATGAGAAGGGCCACCAGCGCCGCAATGATCAGTCCGATGGCTATTCCTGCGGGTCTTTCCAGCAGGTCGATGTCACTGTACAGCTTATATCCCCATACCGGCAGGGAGACGGGATAGGTTTTTCCCAGCAGGTAAGGTACCTCAAACGCCCCGAAGGTAAAGGCGAAAACAATGAGAGATGCTCCTCCGAGACTCGGCCAGAGTATGGGCAGGGTGATATGATAAAAGCGCTGAAACGGCGAACCGTTCAGGGTTGCCCCCACTTCATTCAGTTCCGGACCGGTATTGGTCAGGACGGCCAGCAGCATGAAAGTGATAAAGGGTATTTCCTTCCAGATATAGACCATGAGAATACCAAAATTATAGTCATCGTTAATCAGCAGGGGAAATGATGAGGGAGAATCGAGCAGGCCGAAAAAAGAACAGAGTCTGGATATGATCCCCGATGGAGAGAGAAGAAACAGAAAAGAAACCGCCACCACCAGATGAGGGACGGTAAGGGGAATCTGCAGAATGAAATGGAGCAGGCGGCTTTTTTCCGCGCCGT